>NZ_JBNDML010000023.1:0-121636 GCF_050436565.1 Paraburkholderia sp. GAS42
CGCGATCTTCTCGTACAGGCGCACAGTCTTCACATCGAAACCTGTCGGACTGGTCCGGTCTGCCGTTTCAATCATGTCGAGATATCGCTGAACGCTTTCCTCGATCTGCTGCTGACGCTTGTCGATTTTGCCTGCCGTGTAGTTTCTGTCACGGCTGTTCACCGCCTTGAACTTGCTGCCGTCGATGGCCACCATGTCGCTGGATAACAGCTTCAGCCCACGACACAGTTCGACGAAGCGACGGCATACGCTACGAATGGCCGGGCCGTTGTCGCGGCGAAAGTCAGCGATCGTCTTGAAGTCTGGCACCAGCCGTCCTGTCAGCCACATCAGCTCGACGTTGCGTTGGCATTCGCGCTCGAGACGCCGGCTGGACGGCACCCGGTTCAGATACCCATAGACGTAGATCTTGAGCATCACGCCTGGGTGGTAGGACGGGCGGCCCGTGACGGCGGGCGTGATACCGTTGAATCCGAGTACCGCAAGCTCCAGTTCATCGACGAAGACATCTATGACCCGAACCGGATTGTCCTGTCCGATGTAATCGTCGACGCATTCGGGAAGTAGTGCGACCTGCTTGCGGTCATCGCCTTCAACGAATCGCTTCATGAGTCACCCGATCTCAGTGCGTTGATTCAGTGTAGGCGATCAGTGTGTTTTCACACACCCTCGGCCATCTACCGCCGTTCGAAGATCATTTGTGAATGTCCGCTTACCTGTGAGCTTGAGCCGGTGGCGTCTTTTAGTCATTGAACTCAGGTTCTACGCTGCAATCGAGCCATACGCGCGCAGATGCTCGCCGTCGTCAGTCAGTTGTGCTTTGTACGTGCATTGGCACGCGCGGCGTCGCATTGTCTCACTGCTCACCCGGGTTACTGATGGATCGGCTGAAGCGTCGATCTGCTTTCGTTAAGCCAGAAGATAAGTTCATTGACACGCATGGCCTTCGCAAACAACCAGCCCTGTCCATACTGGACGCCTCTCTGCACCAGATATTCGACCTGGACATCGTGCTCGACGCCCTCCGCCACGATTTCCACCCCCAGTTCGTGTGCCATTTCGATGATATGAGGCGCGACGACGCTGGATGCTGCGTCTTGTGCAATGGTGTCGATAAATGACTTGTCGATTTTCAGGACATCGATCGTAAAGGTTTGCAGATACGACAGGCTCGAATACCCGGTCCCGAAATCATCGATATAGACAGGGTGGCCGGCATCCCTGAATGCCGCTATGGTTTGCCGCGTTGCGTCGGCATCCATGAAGCTTCGCTCTGTTGCTTCGATTCTGACCTGAGCAGGTCGAATACCCGTCTCGTGCAACCGGGCCGTAAGGACGTTCAGGAAACGGCGTGTCCGCAAATCATCGCTGCTCACATTGATTGAGACGTAGAACGAAGGACGCGAGCGCAGGAGCTTCGACAACTCGTCAATCGTCTTGTCCAGTATGAGGTCCGTCAACTGCTGAATAAGACCGTTCTGCTCCGCGACCGCGACAAAGATTTCCGGCGAGATGTTGCGTCCGTTCAGGTTCCATCTGACGAGCGCTTCCACGCCAACGCATTCGCCACTCGTGAGGCGGACGATCGGCTGGAAAACCACGTCGATTCTCCTGCGTGCTATGGCCCATTCGAGCGTCGCCGGGAAGGAGACTTGCCGCGAGATTCGCCTGAACGCAATCCAGCCAAGCACACCTCCGACAACGACACCAATCGAAAGCCACATCACGAGCAAACCTGGCCAGTGACCCACGAGGCTACTGCGCGGAGACTTGACTACCACCCCGAGGGGCCTGCTTGACGAACGGGCGACAGCGTAGTGCCATTGTTCGCTGTTCACGTGCCCAGCCAGCTTCCATGCGTTGAGCATGTCGTCGGCGTCCGCACCAGATGACAACGCCAGGATTGTGTTTGTCTCGACATTGACCACCGCGATCGGTCGTCGGGCGGGGTCGATAAGATCGACGTAGGACTGCGGGTCGATCGAGACATAGTGTCCGTTGCGGCCGATCTGGATATCCTGGCGCTCGTCGCTGAGGGGGTTCTTATGCCTGAACCAGACCAGATAGCCGTCTTTGGTTCGCCAATCGGGCGCAGGCATCGTCAGCTGTTGCGCTCGAACGTCGCCTAAAAGCGGTGAGCACAGATAGCGTCCACCACCATACGCCCCCCCGTCCTGCACGTATCGGTAGTTAAAAGACACGCGGGCAAACCTTGCGATCTGGGCGGGAGAGCAAAGACTGCCGGGGGCCGCCTCCATGTCCGCGATAGCGGCGAATGCCTGGTAGGTGACAAGCTCCGTGCGCATCACCGCTTTCGCCGCGAACTGCTGCAGATCTTCCTGCTCGCGACGTTCTGCATCCTCGTCGGCGATATAGATGCTGGTCAGTACCGGGGCAACCGTAACTATGCAGCCCAGTGCGACAGAAGCAGAAATAAGCGACAGCCGCTTGATCATTTCGCAAGTCCCGTCGTAAATGACCCTAAGGGAGGCTTCGCGCCACAAGTGCGGCATGCTCAGGGTCGAACGCGTGGAATTGCGATGCCAGCATGAAGAATAGTATCTGGAGCTATTTTTTCAACGCGCGCCATCAAACTAATGATGTGCTTCAAGGATTCCGAGTGCGCCCGCATCATGCTGTCACGCATCGAAGTGCCGCACATGATCAGGAAAGGACAGGTGCTGAACGATGGTGCTGTGCAAACCACCGCCGCTCACCTATATTCGCTAAAGGGGTAGGAATCCTCACAACAAATGAGGTATTTCGCCGCGTCGCTCTTATCGCGATACAACCCGAAAATGACCATTCGTAAAACCGCTCTCCAGGCGTCTATGGCGGCGCTAACATTGCCGCTCCTCATCTTTGAGCCAGCCTGGGCAGACGGAGGGAACGGAGGCGCCGGCGCCGACAGCGGCATCGGCGGCGGGAGTGGCGGAACCACGAGCAGCCCAACTGGCAACTCCGGTGCCGCTGGCAGCGGCAACGATAGTGGTGGCGGTGGTGGTGGCGGCAGCGTGAATCTGGTGACCGGCGAAGGCGGCGCCGGCGGGACTGGCGGCACTGACAGTGCGAATGACCCACCCGGTGCGACTGGCAGTGGTGGCTTGGCCGGCACGACTGGCAGCCCGACTGGTCAGTCTGGGAGCAACGGTGGCGACGGCACCAGCAGCCTGGGTGGCATCGACATCGGCAGCGGCGGCAGCGGCGGGGGTGGCGGCGGATTTGGTCTGGTGCTCCCAGGGGCCAGCGCAATCTCTAATTCCAGCCCGATTACCGGCGGCAACGGCGGCAGCGGCGGCAGTGCCGGCAGCAACAATAACAGCGCCCCCTCCGGCGGTGGCGGCGGCGGCGGTGGCGAAGGCGGCGGGGGTGCACTGCTCACAGGCTCTGCTACATTCGATAACTTAAGCGCGATTAACGGTGGCATCGGCGGCAACGGCGGCAACGGTCAGAACGTCGTCGCCAACGGTTTCGGCATCGGTGGCGATGGTGGCAGGGGCGGATTTGGCCTCGTTTCTACAGGAACCGGCTCAGTCACTAACGAGAACTCCGCCACGATTACCGGCGGCGCAGGAGGCAACGGCGGTTCCGACACCGGCACCAGCATCAGCGGCACCGTCGCCGACGGCGACAGCGGCGGCGACGGCGGCGGTGGCGTTCAATCCACGGCGGCTGGTGCCACGCTCACCAATAACGGCGCCATCACAGGCGGCGGTGGCGGCGCTGGCGGCGGTGGCACCGGCGGCGGGGCCGCCAACGGCGGCAACGGCGGCAACGGCGCTCAATTCACCGCCACCACTGCCACGCTCACCAATAATGGAGCCGTCACCGGCGGTGTCGGCGGCAGCGGCGGCAGCGGCCCCGCCGGCAACGGCGGTAGTGGCGGCAGCGGCGTTCAATTCACAGCCACAGGCGCCACGCTCACCAATACCAGTAATGGCACCATCATCGGTGGCGATGGCGGCAACGGCGGCATCGGCAACGGCGGCAACGGCGGCAACGGGGTTCAATTCACAGCCACAGGTGCCACGCTCACCAATAGTGGCGCCATCACTGGCGGCGTCGGCGGCGGCAGCGGCTTCGGCGGCGGCGTTGGAGTCGGCGGTATCGGCGTTGTCGGTACAGGCCTTACGGTCATCAATAGTGGGACGATCTCGGGCGGTTTTTCCGGTGATGGTACGACGCAGGCCGACGCCATCGACTTTACCGCGGGCAGCAACACGCTGACGTTGCAGAGCGGCTCGACGCTGAACGGCAATATCGCGATCGATTCAGGTAGTGTCACCTTCAACCAATCGAGCGCGCAGACCCTATCCAACAGCATCACTGGCGGCGGTGGTGTTGTGCAGAACGGCACGGGCACGCTGACCCTGTCGGGCACCAACACCTACAGCGGCGGCACGACGATCAGCGGCGGCACGCTGCAGGCATCGGCCGACGCGAACCTGGGCGGTGCGGCGGGGGGCATCACGTTCAACGGCGGCACGCTGCAGCTCGGCAGCAGTTTCAATCTGAATAGCACGCGCGCGATCACGCTCGATGCCCCAGGCGGCACGATCGACACGAATGGCTATGTCACGACAGTCTCGCAGGCAATGGGGGGCGTCGGTGGGCTGACCAAGGCGGGTGCGGGCACGCTGACCCTTTCGGGCGCGAACACTTACAGCGGCGGCACCACGATCGGCAGCGGTACGCTCGCGCTAAGCGGTGGCGGATCGGTGGCCACCTCCTCGGTCGTGACGGACAATGGCGCATTCGATGTGTCCGGGACCACTAGTCCCGGTACCTCGATCATGAGCCTCGCCGGCAACGGTACGGTCAATCTCGGCAGCCAGACGCTGACCCTCACCCATGCCGCCGATACCTTCGCCGGCACCATCGGCGGGACCGGCGGACTGAGCCTCACTGGTGGTACCGAAACCCTCACGGGCGCGAACACCTACAGTGGCGGCACGACGATCAGCAGCGGTACGCTCGCGCTCAGCGGTGGCGGATCTGTGGCCTCCTCTTCCGGCGTGACGGACAACGGCACGTTTGATATATCCGGGGCGAGTAATGGTGCCTCGATCAAGAGCCTCGCGGGCAACGGTGTGGTCAGTCTCAGCAGCCAGACGCTGACCCTCACCCAGGCCAACGATACCTTTGCCGGCACTATCGGCGGCACTGGCGGACTGAACGTCGCGGGCGGTACCGAAACACTCACGGGCGCGAACATCTATACGGGCGGGACCACGATCGCCCCCGGCGCGACCCTTGCGCTGGCCGCAGCTGGCAGCTTGCCGACCAATGGCGCACTCGCCCTGACCGGCACGGGCGCCACGTTCGACATGTCGGGCGCAGGCGGACAGAGCATTGGCGATCTGAGCGGCGTGTTGGGCAGCAATGTGAACCTGGGAAGCAATACGCTCAGCACAACGGATAACACGACCTCGACTTTCGCCGGAACGATTGCCGGCACCGGGGCGCTCGTCAAGAAGGGCACCGGCACGCTGATTCTCAATGGTAACAGTGCGGTGTTCGCCGGCACGACCGAAGTGGCCAACGGCCTGCTGGAAGTGGGCGATATCAATACGCCGGGCGCAGTGCTTGGCAGCAACGTAAGCGTGGATGCAGCCGGCACACTTGGGGGCCACGGGACCGTAGGTGGCAGTGTGACGAACAATGGCACCGTGGTGCCGGGCGGCACAATCGGCACGCTCACCGTAGGGGGCAATTACATCCAGTCGGGCAACGCGACGCTCGCGATTGAGGTCAGCCCCACGGCCGCCTCGCAACTGAAGATCAACGGCAGGGCCACGCTCAACGGTGTGCTGGCGATCACCTATGACCCGGGAACCTACACGGCGAGGCAGTACACTATTGTCTCGACCGCCGGCGGCGTCAGCGGAAGCTTTGCGCATGCGACCAGTACGTTGCTGAGCGGCGCGAGCCTCGGTGCGCTCCAGCAGAGTCTCGCCTACGGCGCGAACAGCGTCGATCTGGTGCTGGCCGCTGCGGCGCCCGCCACACCGCTCGTGGTTGCCCCTGCGGATACGAGCATCTTCACCGCTGTCGGTTCCACCGCCCTGCTTGCCGCGCAGGCGGCCAATGCTGAGTTGCTTGACCGGCTGGGTAGCGCCTCCGCCACAATGGGCAATTCGCCCAGCGGCTGGATTTCGGCCACTGGCGCACACACGAAGGTGAGTGGCACCAGCGGCGAGCCGGGCTATCAGGCGAACCAGTACGGCTTTCTCGCGGGTCTGGACCGTAAGGTCGGCGACTACATGCTGGGTGTCGCAGCAGGCTATACCCATGCGGACATCGACGAGCAGCACACCGGCGACTCGGGCACGGTCGACACGCTGCGCGCAGCGCTGTACGGCAGCCGCTGGCTGGGACCGGTCGACCTGTCGGCGACCGTGGGCTACGGACTTGATTTCCTGTCGCAGAAGCGGCCCTTCGGGCCGGTGGGCACGGCTGAGGGCGACCACATCGGCCAGGAGGTCACGACGGGCGCGCAGGCGAGCCTGCCGATGACGCTTGGCAGCGTGGTCATCACGCCGCGGGTGGGACTGCGCTACGCATATTTCCATGCCAACGGATTCACCGAGAGCGGTGCAGGCGGACAGGACCTGGGCGTGGGAACCGACAACATTCATAGCCTGCAGCCGTATGCCGAAGTGACGCTCGACAAGGCTTTCGGTGATGAACTGAAGCCCGTGAATGTGCAACTGAGGCTGGGCTATGCGCACGAGCTCCTGGACGCAAACCGTGCGGTGACAGTGGGCACGCAGGACGGCACGCTGTTCGCTGCGCCGGGTACGAGCTTGCCGCGCGGCTATCTGACGACGGGGGTGAGTGTGAGCATGAAGCCGGCTCGGGCACTGACGCTCTCGCTCGGCTACGACGCGTTGTTCAACACGACGCATGCGTCGGCGCAGGCCGCGAAGGTGAATCTGGATTACAGATTCTGAGCAACGAACGCAATAGGGAAAGCAGGGAGGCGCCGTCGGGTGTCGTCCGGGCTGAACAATGGCGAGGCACGAGGCAATCATCCATTTCGTGCATGTATGGCAAGGACGGATACCCTGAGGCGGCCGGCATACTCGAAGTACGATCATCCTGCGTTGGCCAAATAGCTGCGCCGTGCGAGCCCGCGCTGGATGCGCAACAGTCATGCGGGTTACGCACTGGCGCACCATGTTGAGTGCAGAGTACCGAGGCCTTTGGTCCACGCAGGACCGTACCGCTTCCGCTCACTTATCGCACTTTGGCGCCCCATTCGACGGACGCCCCCCGATTTGCGCGCCCTATCTCCGCTCCAGGGCGAGTGCGAACAGCCGATCTTCGACGATAAGCGGACGTTTATAGGTTCGTCGTCTGAGTCCGCTTCGGGTCGACTGCTGCCTGACGTGGCCGAACAACGACCGACCACGGGCAGGACGCCCGCGCTTTTGCCGTCGGTGCAGTCAACCGCGCAAGTGCCGGCGGTATGAGCACACCTACGTGTTGGTCCTGCGAAAGGGCGGAATCCGCTTAGGGGACTGGCGCTCAACCAGTTGTCGTTTGTCCGGTAGCGAAATGCGAACGTCCTGCCTCGCGTATCTCTGTTTGCGCAATCGACATCAGGAGCGCGTAGAGCACGAACAGCATGACCACCCGCGATGCCCGGGGACGCGTCCCGACTCCGACGACCTGACATCCCCATTCTGTGTCCCAGCGCGTGGTTCCGGTTTTCTGAATGGCGCGGCCGCTCAAGCAAGGCGCAACAAACCACAAAACCGGTAGCCCGTACCCGAAGCCCAGACCCCAAACCCAAAGATTTCGCTGGAGGTATTCAGCGGGCGAGAGTGGTTCGCCAGAATTTTTTTGCACGGAGAGGGAAAGAAGCGCTTTACCGGGAGTATTTCCAAAACAGCTATAAAGAAGCGCGTCGAAGCAAATGTGCACGAGGAAAAACAGGAACACACAAAAAGCACCTACGACGAACTGCGCGATAATGGGATCTTCCGCGAAAGATACGGCTAACACGATCGTGAAATGCGTGAATAAGTAGCTCAGCGGATATCCCAGCAGAAAAAGCAATAGGGTAAGGTCGAAGCCGCGCGCCTCAAAGCGGGTCGTAAGCGACCGGACCGGCGCCCTTGTTTCCGGGACAGGCTTTGACTCGGGTTCCACTCCTGCCTCGATGGCGCTCCTTGGACCACGGAAGGCAGAGGCGACCCAAGCCAGGCCCCATACGAAAACTAGAGGTACGACGCACCATACGACAAATGTGGGACCAGACATGTGCCCGTCCGGCGCGGCGACGACGTATGCGAGGCAACTCCAGAGGACCGACAGCACAATCGCCACTCGCATCCACCACAACGACATACTAGGCATCGCGCCTCCCCATATTTATTCGCGTCCGCCGGATTTTAGCGGGCGTTAAACGAACTGAATGTGCGGTATATCGCGTTGTATCCGTCAGTGAAGTCGGACCAGCACAAACCGGCGGTCGAAAGGCTACTCGACAAGGGAAATCTAGAATCCGTTGTCACGATGACGAGGCGGATCGTACTAACGCTGTAGCGTTGAAGGTCAGTCGCAGAAACTTTGTCCCAAAGTCGCACAAGTGTGGCGCCAGTCGCACTTACTCTGGCGCCCGCCGACGCCTCTAACGCCTTCATACGCGGGGACGTCGCACTGCAGATTCTTGCTAGCGCCCTATGTGCGTCCAGTCTTTCCTCGACATTCCTGCAACGCCCCGCCGGCGTGGCTTCTGCGGTCTCACGCGCGACACACTCTTAATCTGTTGGTGTGGGGCGCTATTCGCTATTTCAACCAAAAGAAGTGTCGCATTGCCTCTTCAATCGCCTGCCTCCACTGAGGCGGGCAGGGCTTTATTCTCATTGTCGCGCGACCAGATCGTAAAGTCAGTCCACATAATTCTTTGACGTGCGCAATCCAGCAGGTCTGCACAACAATGCCGTGCTCTGTCTTCACGTAGTCCTGTATGTCCTTGTACGTCGCCATGTTTCCCCCTGTCGTGTTTGTCATCGTAGCTAGGGCGACGCCGGAAATCGAGTCGAAAGTAGTTCTTCGTAGCGTAACAAACAGTGCCGCCTGAGACTGCCCGAAGAACCTTTGGTCGACAGTCGGCCTGACGAAGGCGCCCCTGCGGCATCTGGTGTCGGAATTGGTCTCCTCGGTTGGAGGCGACAGAAGCTTGGCTGCACGTGTCGCAAAATATGCAAACCGAAAGGTTGAGTTTCGGCCGAAAAGCAGGCTTTGCCCTTTCTCACTAAATCAGACGCTCGTTCAACGTCCGCGAGCTCGGGTCGGCTGCTGCGCCCGCCAGATTAATTTGGTTGGAACTCGCGCCCTCAAGTGCGTGAGGAGCTCGCGGATGGCGAGTGTCATCACTGGAATTCCGACCGACGACTCTCGATAGGTTGCCTTGTTCGCTGATGGCACAGTCGTCGCAGTACAAGAGGTTCTGGTCAGCACCTGACGCGAAGCTGCTCTAGGCTTCTTTCGAAACGAGAATTGTCGCTTGCAGCTCGTGCTGAATCCCCGGACGCGCAGGCTGGACAAAAAAGAACGGGCTACCTATGCTGCAACGCATATCCGAGCAAGAAAGTCGGACGGACATTTGGACTAAGTGAGGGGAGGAGACCCATGGAAACCGCCGTCATTGCTGCGACCATCACTGCCACTGCTGCAGTGATCGGCCCTATCGTCACCTACTACGTGACGAAGCGGACTCCGTCCGATACGCTCACCGTGGAGGTCTTGAAGGGACGTGCCGGTGTCTATGAAAAGGCGGCGTCGCTACTTCGTGATGCTCGGTCTGTATATGACACTACTTGGGGCAGCGACTCAGTGCCCACAACTCAAACGGAGATTGAGGCAAAAAACAAGTATCTGACTAACATGACGAGAGCGAAGGAGCGCGATAACACGACGTATCGAGAAGTCTTCACATTGACAGACTCGGAGGATCGCCGCCAACGGTACGAGCGCGCGCGTCAAGAGGCATCAACATGTCCAAGTTGCGAAATACGTTGCCTCGCAGGACTTGACACGGACTTTCCCTTGATCGACTTTCTCGTTGTTGATGAGGAGCACGTCATTCTTTCGCACCTCAGCGCGTCGGGGGCACGTGAGGGCTATCAGCATATCTACGTGAAGTCATCCGCCATCGCGAAACATTTAATCGAGTATTTTGAGATCTGCTGGCAAATGCCCTCGCGGCCACTCCACGCAGAGGCGGCGCAGAACACCGGTCTTGGCACTGACCAAATTTCGAGTCGGCCGCCTGAGTCCGACGCAACATTGCCCGCGGTCATGCGGAATGAAGCGCGACGGGTCTTTGTATCGCATGGACGTTCTCCAGACTGGCGCGAGGTCCAGTCGTACATCGAGAAGGATTTGATGCTCGGCACGCTAGAACTGGCACAAGAGCCAAGCGGTGGTCTAACCATCATTGAAAAGCTCGAATCAAACTCGCCACGCTGTGACAGCGCAGTGATTGTTATGAGCGGTGACGACACCGACGCCGTCGGACAGGTGCGGGCTCGGGAGAACGTGATACATGAAATTGGTTGGTTTCAGTCCCGTTACGGACGCGGAAGGGTCGTACTAATGCATCAAGAAGACGTCACCATTCCGACTAATCTTAGTGGCGTTGTATACGTTTCCTACCCAAAGCAATCCATCAGTGCAGGTTTTTACGTGCTTGCGCGTGAGTTGAAAGCAATGTATATCGCGTCTTGACGCGTCGTATTCACAGCTTCATCTAGTTCTCGTATCCGAATTTGCCTGCGGCAGAAAGCTTGGCCGATGTCTGATCGTCTTGATCGGTATCGTCCACTATGGGTCGACTCGGCTATTCGCGATCTAGCTTGTGGCGTTGTGCAGTGCTGCCTTTACACGAAATGGGGCGATAGAAAGCTACGGTGCGTGCGCTGTTATGCGCGGCGCGTTCCGTTTTTGCAACACTTACCCATCGACCCGCCTTGCGCCCAAAATGCGCCCGGTCCGAAATTCAAATTCACGTGTTCCGTGCTGGCGGTGGGCTTGCGGCATGTCACCAACACACTTCCAGTCTGTTTGCTCTCTGTGCCTTGTGGAATAAGGCTTGCGGGCCTGAATCGTGTTTGTGTAAACTTCGATTATTGACACAGGCTTCTCAAGGGAACATTAAATGTCGAAGTTTTACCCTCGCGCCGCTGTTGCGTATGTCAACGTCGAGAAGCGCGCTGGCCGCGTCGCCGATCAACCGTCAGAGGTGCATTCGTTTGAACGCACACTCTCCGAAAAAGACTACATGGTCCTGCGCAACGCCAATCGCCTGCTGGCCGTCTATCGCATCCGGCGCGACAACGAAACGTTGAAGCGGTTGAAGCGCTGGCCGGGCCTGCTCGACGACGTCGAGTAACAGAAGACGCTCGCCGACAGGTGGGTACCGTTCCGTCTACGTAGTACTACTAAAAAGGTAAGAGGATGAGCAACGGCACAAAAGCAAGGTTTATGGCGGTACACCGCGCGAAGATGCAGATCGCTGTGGCCGCGCAAGAGAGGGTTCGCGAGATCGAGCCGCCGAAGAGGGCTGAGCAAATGCCTCGCCGTCCGATGCATGGGATTGGACACGATGTTTTGCCGGACCACGAGGAGAAACAGATGAAGGTCACGGTTTCGGAGCGCGCCCTGCTGGCGTGCGTCAATCGGCAGCTTGCCAAGGAAGGGAAAACCTTGCGTACGTCGCGTAGCGCAGCGGAGCGGTCGAGCTTCAGCAACTACTACGCGAGGGACGCGAGCGGCAATGTGACGGCCAGCGGCATAGACGATTTGGAAAAGTGGGTGCACAAAGAATTCGCGGGGATGCTAAAGCCGTTCGAGACGCTGGAGTCCGCCGGAGGTGCGCGATGAGCTTCGACACTTCGGAGGTGATCGAGCAGCGGCTCGAGAGCAACCAGTACTTTGAACTACTCGGCCACAACGGCGACGCCGTTTTCATGCGCCACGCGCGCAGCGGATCGGTCGTCAAGTTGCGCGGCAAGCTAACCCCGTTCATGCTTGCGCAGGTCGCGCCGATGACCTGGTGGGAGCGTAATTTTCCCAAGCGCCCAGGGTGGCACGACAAGCTGACGGCCGCGAAGTCTTTCGTTATTCACGCGGCCTATCGAATGGGCTTGTACGACGAGGAGGGCATCGCGCGGCGCCGGATCGCAGACGAAAAACTGGCGGCGCAGCCGGCGCCTGTGATCACGGGAAACGGATTGCCGGCGGCGCTCGTCGTGAAAGAGACGAAGACTCACTTTCACGTCAGGTGCCCTTTCTGTGGAGATGAACATCAGCATGGGGCGCCATTGCTGGGCGCGCGGGTGCCGCATTGCTCGATGAACTACCCGGGCGGCCTACCCGATTACGAGCTGGTGCGCGATAGCGTGGCGAGGGCAAAGTAAATCACGGCCGCCGGCGGGCAGTCATCTGGTTGTAGCAACACGACGAGCTCGGCATTGTCCGGGCTTTTCTGCATCTGCCGTCGGCTCGTGCATATGTGTGTATGTACCGATGTACCAGTGTGCCCATGTACCCACGTATGTGCCTGAGGCGCGACGTCGTGCGCGTGGCTGGGTTGGTGGCCGGCGGAGGTGGCTATGTGGTGGTGCTCGAGGAGGGCGTGTGCGTCACGTGCGCGCGCGGTGACGTCGTCGGCGAGATGGTGATCAGGGAAGGGCTTAAAAACCGGCCGTAAAAACCAAAACGCCCAATTGGTCCGTGACGAGCGGATGGTTCCAATTGGGCGACTACGTATCTGGTTCAGCGGGGCTGAAGGCAAAAGCTTTGAACGGCAAGTTCAGGAACGATTATATCCGAATGACGTGCTGTCTCAAAGAACAAAATGCACGCATGTAGTCCTGCTCAGCGCGTGTCACGAAAAATCGCGCGCGTTTTAGTCGGTCAATGGAGTGGCGTGAAAATTCCGAAAATAAACGCCTTTGAGTTCATTTGCGAGGTCGGTAGAATTTTTCGAATTGCATGATGGACCGACGATCCGGAATGTTTAACCTAGTCGACCTGCCGTGACGAGACGGAAGGGCGGCGCATCTAAAGGCACCTTAGTTTTGAACGGCAATCTGAATAATAATCCGGCCTCAGCCGGAGATAGAGCACTTCGCTCTAAAAAATTGCCCCTTCTCGGGGGCACGCATGCTGGTTAATGAGAGCGCCGATCTCCTGGCGTCGTCCGAATCGGCCAGTGCTATCGCTAAGGCGCGTGCTTCAGCGAAGTCTGTCGGGCATACGCTGAAGGCGATCGTTGATACGGCGCCTAAGCTGCCGGTGTTCGCGGATCCGTGGTCGCTGCCGAAGGTTGATATTGGTAGCGCGTCGCTGTACAAGCATCTGGAAAAGCTGCTGCCTTTTGCCAAGCTCGACATCACGCACGAAGGCGTATGCCTCGATGCCGCTGCGCTGGCGTGGTCGATTTGCATACGTCATTGCAACACCGTGCCGGTGAAAACCAGTGTCGACGCCATCATATCCGGCATCCGGTGGACGGGCGCACCGCTGCACCCCGACACCCTGGCGGCAATGCAGTCCGCTATCGAAACGCTGGTCGACAAGCGCAAACGCGAAGCGCTGGCGCACGTAAGTACTTCTCCTGAGGTGTTGGCGCGTCACGATCATGTCGTGCTCGACAAGCTGCCGGAGCTGACCGAAGACGACTACGCCGGCGGCATAGTGTTGTGGGCACCGATGGCAAGCGGCAAGACGCGCCATGTCATCAAGCCTTTCGCGGAGTGGTCGCGCGACGCAGGAGAGGGCCGGTTCGTCGCCGTATTTCCGCGCCAAAGCCTGACGCGCGAGGGCACGAATGTACTCAGCAAGGACATGCCTGAAGGGCGCGCCGTCGCGCACTATGAGGCTGTCGACAAAGAAGGCGCATTCGGCGTCGACCTGCTGGGCACGTGCCTGCCGTCGATCACCAAAGAATCGCACGCGCAGATCATGGGCGAGTGCAAGTACCTCGTGATCGACGAGCTCACACAGAACCTCGGGTTCATCCCGGCCGATATGTGCCGCACGAAAGACGGCGACAACCAGGACGTCTATTTCAAGCTGAAGTCGATGATCGGAAGCGCGAGGTGCTTTATGGTCGCCGACGCCGACATGAATGACCGTGCGATCGCGTTTCTGGAAAAGTGCCGGCCAGAAGGTGAGCGGCTCAAGATTTTCGAGGTCCGCAAAGCCGCCCACAAGATGCCGGCTCGATTAGGTCACGACGATCGCGATCACCTGATCCAGCTCGCGGAAGCCTCAGCGTTTCTGGAAGCCGATAAGCCTATCATTTTCGCGTGCGAGACGGTCAACCTAGCGACCGACGTCGAGCAGTACCTGCGCGATGAGAACCCGACCAAAAAGATCCTCCGGATCGACGGCGACAATAGCGGTCACCCCGATCAAGCTGCATTTCTAGCTGACGCTGAGAACGAAAGCCGGAAGTGGGATGCGGTCATTCACACGCCGGTGATCTCGAGCGGCCTGTCGATCACGCACAAGGTTTTCAACCCGGAAACGGGCAGGGACGAGTGCGTGCCGCACTTTCATCATGCGTTCTTCGTTGGAAACGGTCACGCGATCAAGCCGTCTGACGCGCTGCAGATGATGCGCAGGGTTAGATACGTGACCGGATTCACGGTCGTCACCATGACGAACAACCGGCGGGGCGGCATCAACGACGCCGACGAGCTGCTCGACGCACTTGAAGACGGCGCGCGCCTCGAGCACCGCCCCGACGAGGGCAACGCCGACGGCGGCGACAACGAGTTCAACCGGTTCGTGGCGGACGAAAAGACGACGGCCCTGCGCGCACGCGTGGCTCAGTTCGCGGCCGGGCTGCGATGGATCATGGAATACGACGGGTTCGCACTCGAGGCCATTGATCAGACTGAGCAACAGGCCGACCGGCTGCAGCGCGACATGCTGGCTGAGAAGTACGACGAGCGGGTCAAGGCGGCCATTCTCGCTGCCCGTGATCTGGAAAAGGAAGGATTCGACCAGATGGACCGTGCGGGATCCAGGACTGAGGAGGAGCTCGCAGAACTGCGTCGCTACTGGATCAAGGCGCGCCTTGGTGCCGATGCGCTCGACCATGACGACGTATGGGATGCGTGGCTCAATGGATCCGGCGTCAAGCTGCTAGATCTGTTCATGGCGGCCGTCGATGGCCGGGCAGATACGCGCAATCAGGCCGTGCTGCTCGCGCACCGTAAATTCAACGCGGCGCGTGTGCGTGGTCTCGGGTACCTGTTCGACGGCGACGCGGTCAAGCTGTCGATGATCAGGCCGGGAATGTTCTTCACACAGGACATGGCCGATGAGATCGTGAACCGGGCGATAGCCAAGCGCAAGGTGTTGTCGGCGATCGGCGTGGTTCCGGAGTCGATGGGCGAAGGCGCGACGTACACCCCGCCGGAAGGATCGATGAGGCTGGCCCTGTCGATGTTCAGGCGGATGGGTCTGAAGTTCGATCGCGTCGATCCCGTGAATGGCATCTACGCGATGAAGGACGAATCGTTCCTGTTCATGCGCCGGTGGGCAGACATGCGCCGTGAGGCGATCGGTATCGGTGCGCGCGTAGTCGACCCGCTGGTGCCGGCGGCGCCTACGACCCTCGATCAGACCGTGTGCGACGTGTTGCACCAGTTCGGCGGCGGTGATTTGCCGGGCGCAATTTCTGCCGCTGTGCTGCTGACTGCGGTCAACGAGCGGATGCCGGAGGATCGGAAGGTGGGGAAGGCTGACGAGCTGGCTAAGCCCTTGCGGCTGGCTGGGATGGCTCGGCACGGCGTCGACAAGAAGCGGGTCAAGTGGAACGGCAAGATGCACAGCGTATGGGTTATTGCCAACACGAAGCCGAGCGATGCGCAGGCCCGCTTAGTCATGAATGAAGGGCTGAAAAACGCCTCTCGGGAAAAGGATCACCTTTTACACATCAGTCCTGTTTTAAAGAATCTATTGAAACACCCGGGAAGTGTAAAAGGTGAGCCTTCCCAAGAAGCGACTGGATACCACGTCGACGAGCCCGTGAATCTGCCCGTGCCGGGCAACGACGGCGAGCGGGATCTGAACCCTCTGGCAGCGATGGACGACGGCGCCGGATACCGTGCCAAGGGTGCAGCTAAGCGCCCCGCGAAGCGGATTCTGCCGAACTACTCGCACTTGTCGCGCGAGGAGATAGACGAGCTGATTTTCGGGTGATGGAAGGATCGGCACCGTGAACGTGATTAGGATCACGGCGCCGAACCCCTGCGGCGACGGTCGAGCTGCTCGAGGTGATCCGGATGACGGTGTGCCGGCGACGCCTGATGATCGATATCGACTGTCCGATAACGGCGACGGGTAACCCGGCTTTCCTCCCAATTGCGCCCCGCAAAGGCCACGTCCAGCGCGGCCCGTATGCGTCGACCCGGCATTCTCCCAATTGGCGAGCGCCCCCCATTTATGCGCGCCCGGGATCCGGATGTCGTCCGGATGAGGCAAGATGGGTGCATGGTGCGGCCGTCATGGCGAGGCATCAACTCAGTGGGTTTTTCTGCAGGAGTGACAGATGAAAGACCAATACGAAAAGGCCCCGGCCGGAGCCTTCCAGCAAATGAAGGCGACGCTTGAGGAAGTCGAAGAGGATGTCAGGACGCTCGAAGAAGAGGGCCATCCTATATCGGCGGAGATGCGCCGAAAGCTTGAAAAGCTGCGAGTTCAGTTTGCGGCTCTTAGCGGGGAGCGGCTCGACGACAAATGACGTGCCGACCGACTACGTCGACGACGAGATGAACGGCCGAATCGCGGAGGCCTGCCGGGAAGATCGTGAATCGCTGGAATACGCGGTAGCCTGGTGAGCGAAGGGATCGGCAACCGTGAACGTAATCGGGATCACGGCGCGCGAACCCCCGCGACGACTGGCGAGCCGCTCGACATGATGATGCGCGACGGCGCCGTGTCTAGGTCATGACGACGTGGCGATGCCGTGACCGTGTGCGGCGGGACGGCGTCGCCGATGGTCTGCCGGATCGCATGCTCGAGTTCGAATGAAACGGCATTCCCTGGACAGCGACTCGGACGCTCTGAAGCGTTTTGGGGCCAGATTCGCTACACTGTGAGCACTTTTGGAGCGGCGAAATATGCAGCGGCTCTATCGACACGAACGCGAAGCGCAATCGACAGGTGAATCTTCATGCGAGGTCCGATGACAAACGCCGAAATTCTCACGCTTGTGTTCTCCGCCGTGATCGCGGTTACAGGGGTCATCGGAGCGATCATTTTCAACAACCAATTGTCCGTAATGCAAGGGCAATTGAACGTGATGCGCGCCGACCAACGCCCTTGGATTTCGCTCAGCATGCAAGCTGATGGGCCATTGGTTCACGACGCAACCGGCTGGAGCTTCCTCGTAAAATACAGCGTGGCGAACGTCGGGAAGTCTCCCGCTGCTAACGTTGATTTCGTCGCAACGATGATCCCGTGGGGGCCGCCGCAGCCCAACAGTGATGGCTCGCCGACGACGTTCCCTGACGCCACAGCAGACATACATGCCGCCACTGAGAACATCTGCAATGCTATGGAGGGTTTCGGCGGGGCGGCAGGATATGGCCAAATTCTGTTTCCCGGCGAGCAGCAAGGGCAGCAGTTTCGCGTGCACCCCAACGGCACGATCGCCGGCACGGGTTTTGTCCGTGATTTCATCGTTATCGGCTGCGCCACATACAAATTCCTCGGCGATCCCGTTACCCATAGGACCGTGAGGATTATTGACGTGTCCAAAAGCGCCTATGGCCAGTTGATTCATCTTGGCGGAGAGACCATCCCGCTTGAGGGGCTCGCGCCCATTCCACATCCCGGCGGGACCTTCGCCAATTGATATCCGCTGTGCCAGGCGTCCAAACAGGCGCCGGTAGCAGAAAACAGCGTGCATAGCGTCCGAGCGGCTGTCTGCGCTGGCCCGCGCGACGCCTGTTCGTCGTGATGCCAAACTGTTCGTGTTGCATCTCGAACATGACGAACGAACAGGGCGATTTATGGCTGCAGCACCGCACCCACAAAGGGATGAAGCGATTTCCGTCATTCGGAACATGACGGCGTTTCACGGCCAGGCGGAGGGCGAACGACTCGCGCGTGCGAAGTATTCCAGTATTCCCAAGGGCACCTTTAGCGGCTGGCTGAAACAGGCAAGACTACCTGCTGAGCCGCCGTCGCTGGCTGTGCCGTGCTCGGCGGCGGCAACCGGCGGCGATGCAGCACCGCTGACCTTCGAGGAGCGGATCGCGCGGATCGATCAACACGTGCGGCTGATCGTTACACAGTGCACGGGCGAGGTTGTAGACCCGGCGACAGGCGTGCGCACGGTCAAGGCAAAGAATCCCGTCGTTTTGGGCCAGGCTGTGCGGCTGCAGGTCCAGGCGGCGGAACTGCTCACGAGGCGCGCGGAATCCGTCTGGACGACCGAAAAGCTCCAGGAGTGGGCGGAAGGGTTGATCGAGTGCATCGCAGGCGTCGTAAATCGCGCGGGCGACCGCCAGCTCGCCGAGCAGATCTTTGCAGCGATGCAGGCACACGATAAACGCTGGGCCGGCACTGGCATCCGGTTTGGCATAGCTGGGCGCGCGCCGAGCGCCACCCCGGCATTGGAAGGAGCGCGCGATGGCGAAGCCTAGAGTGTGTACTCAGGCAGATTTGGCGCGCATGTTCGGCCGCATGATCGAGACGCTCGAGGCGAATCTGGCGGCCCGAAAAGCGGCTGAAGCGCAGAAAACTGAGCAGGCCGCGGAGACCGTCGGCGAGCGGCCCGCGCGGGCACACTACGGATTCGCCGGCGAGGCTTCTGTATGACGCTCGATCAAATGATTGCTGATCGTATCGCAGGCCTAGCGCTCGACGCACCTGGCTCGACGACTGACGACACCGGCGCGGCGTTTATCGCCGGCTACGTCAAGGCATTGTCGGATCTCGATCGCGGCGCTCTGCCTGCTGACACGCTGCAGCTCGCGCGCGACGTGAGGCTCCAGCTCGGTATGCTGCGTGGTCTGTACCTGCGCGATGACGACGCCGGCATTGCCAGCGTTTTCAGGACGGTTGAGCGGCTCACAGCGGCGACGGATGCTGTGCTAACGGCTCGCCAGCGGCGGATGTTTTGGTCGGTCGCGACGGCGTAGTCGACCGCACGCATCTGCAGATACGCGGCCGCCCACGGATGGCTGCTGTCACGTCCTGCACGCTGTACGTCATAGGTGCATGTCCCTGACGATGAGGCCGACGGCGCTGGCGTACGGCGAGGTCCATGCGGACGTTTATGGACTGCCAACTCGGCGATCACAGCGCACCGCCACATTCTGTTATCCTGACTACATAGAAGGAGATCAGCATGGCAGAGCAGAATAGACCGGAAGACAGTGAGCAGGTGAACGGTGTAGATCATCGCCTGTTTGATGGGTATGACGGCTCGGCGAGGGAACCCTCAGATGACTATATCGCATATCTCATCGCTTCCGCTCCAGATGCTGTACGCGCCAGGATTGCGGAAGCCGCCAAGGAAAGAGCGGGGCGACAGAAGTAGTCGCCCTCACGGCACTGACCCGCTACACCTGCAACGCGGCGCCTACGTACGCCGTTTTAACGTCCTGCGCACGGTGTGCCGCTCGAGTGGCTCTGATCGATTCGCTATTGAGCCGCTGTGAGCTTGAGTCCCGGCCGCAACGCCTGTGAGGTCTCTTGTTGACCTTTGCGTTGGTCGGCCACCTGCTCGATACCGTTTTTGATGACGTCCTCGCAAAAAGCCAGGCGTGCACGGTAGTAATCCGCATGCATCTGCGCATCGAGGATTCGTTGCTCCGCCTGGAAAAGCTCCAGACGTAATTCCCGCAACGCTCTTTCAGCTTGTTTCTCAGGCGTGAGTGCGTTGTGCGCAGCCCAGTTCGCGATCCATCTCAGCATGGCGAAGTCCTCCTGTCGTTGGATGCTCGTCCTCTGCTACGACAAAGGCTACCAAAGTCTGGGATAGGCGTGTGTTAAATAGTAGGCGTCGCCTGTTGCAAACCGCACACAGTTCTGTCCGGTTCTTGGTATAGCGGAGACGGTCGTTCGCGGCAAACGGCGCGCCCTATCTGCGCCCGACCGAGTCATCAGATCCCGGAAGCGCTCACCTATATAGCCGCCGCGCGCCGCTGCAAACAGATCTTTTATCTGTTGATCTTCGAAGTGCATGCCGCGGTCCAGTCCCTCAAGGCTCATGGCCAGAGCACATCTCAGCGACTAACGATCGCGAGATACCAATGCGGCGTCTGGAAGTGTGCGCGCCGATAGGACAGGTTTGCAGCTAAACGCGATCTATACTGCTTGCGGTTTGCGCAGGTATGCGAAGCGCGCTGCTAGAATCGACTGATTCACGGGCACGTGCTATGCCGGTTGGGTGACCAGCTCCCCCGCGCAGAGATCGCCGGAGTGCCGCTCGTAAGGGAACGCGGACCGCAGTATGCGCAAACACACAAGAAAGATTCCAATGAGAAAAAATAAGGTCAAGGGATTTCTATCGTTCACGTTACCTCAACTGCTTGCGGCAGACGTTGGCAGCTTACAGGCTTCGGTGAAAGTGACGACGAAGATGAGCGAGGACGAACGCTCAGAGCTACATGCCGACTTACTCGCGAACAGTGAGCAATGGGTTGATGCGACTCACGCGTACGAGGCATTGCGGCGCGCCACGTGGCGCACCAAGGAGAAACTGGCTTATTGTCTGTTCCGACAGGGCGACAATTCAGGTGCGCTCGCGGTTTTTTCGCAGGCGCCTGCAAAGCAATCTCCGGTCGCACACTGCTTCCATATCTATTGCCTTCTGGACGGCAAGCAGTGGGTGCCGGATGACGTCAAGCCCCAGGTGAAACAGATATTGGCCTCAGCTTTGTCGGAGATTAGGCTAGCCCCGCGCGCTGCGTTTCGACTTCTCGATATTTTGTACGGTTCGAGTAACGACGACGCAGAGCAGCGCCAAGCGTGGCTAACGCAAGCGATCGACCTCTATCCGACGTCTCCAGACGTGCTCTCGGCGTACGCGCGCCTTGCTATCGCTCACCCTTTCGAGTCACTTGAGAATGTGAGCAATCGACTAGTGGCGAATGCTCACGAAAATACGAGTCCGCTATTCATTTGGCTGGCCTACACAGTAGCCGTTCGCGCGGGCGCAGACGCGGCCGAAGGGCTGTTGGATAACCTGCGACGGCGAGCGGACCTAGAGAACAACCGTTGGTTGTCGCTGGCAGCTGCGGAGGAGCAATTCACGGCAGGAAACTGGGATGCCGCGACCAAACTTTATGTGGAAGTTGAGCGGGGAGGCGCCGAGTTCCGGCGCTACGGGGGCAGCGAGCGGCATGATTGGGAAATAGTTGCATATGCTAGCAGGGGACGATTGGCCGTCGCTCTGTCGATGAATGACGAAAGTCTAATTCACCAGCGCGCGATTGAGTTCGAGAAGAACGTCAGACGTACGTCGGACGAGTGGCGATATGCCGGGGATGGAATCATGGGCGGTAGCCCACGGCCGTTCTGGATAGAAAACGAGATGTTCAACTATGAGCCGTGGTTCAACTTGCTGCCTCATCGTGACAGATTGTTAAATTCGGTAATTACGTCCGAATCCCGTGGTTTTTTGCGGTTGGTGTGGGCGCAGTTTGAACGAGACGAGGAGGGGGAGTTTACGGCCGATGGGTGTGAACAGATTGATCTCGCTTCTCAGGAGTTGACGCACCCCATGCTTGGTGAAGCTTTATATGAAGTCGCCAGGCGGCGGGGTGACTGGCTTGCCGCCGGCAAAGCGCTGACGCGCTTCGAGATTTTCAGGGAGCTCGAAAAGGAATGGATTGGCGATTCGATATATATGGGCGTGCTCGAAAAGGAGAAGAAGAAGCACGTGCGCGACTTTGTGAAAGGATTTCGCGATGCTGTCCAGCACGTATCGATGCAAACGGAACTAGAAGCCGCTGTATGTTTTTACGAAGAGGTGCTCCGACAGCCGCTGCTTGACCACAAGTTGCACGAGGAGATGTTGCAGTTGCTCAGTGATCTAAAGGCGCGGGCCGAGCTTGACATCGGCTTCGACTACGCGCTTGTCAATGACTTGTTGGGACGTCATGACATCGCAAAGGACGGCTATTGGTCACTTGCTCCGGAAATGCCAGAAACCGCTGTTAAGAATTTGCTTCGAATCGCATCAATCCAACGTTCCGACGCGGACATGATCCGTCTGGAGCAGATGATCGCCGGGGAACTTGCGTCCGTTGAGGGTGAGCGACGACAAACGCTCGAGAGCTTGGCTCAAAGCGTTGCCGAAAACCGCACAAAACTCTCGAACGATCCAGTCATCGTCAAGAAAGCGGCGATTGCGGCGGAACTGGCTCGGTATCCTGGCGTCGTGCAGGTGTCACATCTCACGGAGTTGCCATTTGAGGAAGCCCTGACGCTCATCAGTCTTTTTCGAGTATGTGGGGATCTGCAGCAGGACCTTAGTCTCGAGCCCTACGGATCGTCAGAGACTCCGTTCGCACCAGATTCCCACGACACTCAGGGTGTTTTTGGGTTGATGAAAAGAGGTCTAATCTCAGTTTCTCCGGACACGTCCGACGACGCATTTGATTTTAGTAACGGAGAGATTGCTTATTTCTTTCATCGAATCAGATGGCTTGTAACTGCCGAAACGCTAGATTTCATCGACCGAATAGAGCAGGTCGCGGCAAGCGGGCTGTGGCCAGGCCGGTGGTTCAGGGATGCGCCTAATGTAGTGCTTTCATTTGCAATGTCTGAGTGTCTAACGTATTTGGCGCATTGTGCCGACGAACGCAAAATGCAGGCTCCGCAGGGTGAGAAGACTCGTTTCACCGTTGCAAATGTGTTGCGCGATCATTCCGTTGCGCAAGCGTACGCGCTCATTTGGAGAAGTGCGGCAAACGCGGCTGACTACCTCGTAAGATCTGGCGTACCTAGAGCGCAGGCTGCCAATTCGATTGTGACGCGCCTCCAGACAATGGTCGACCGCGGGAGAGCGGAAGGTTGGGAGGTAAAGGGCTATGGACGATCAAAAGGCTGCCCACGCTCGCAGATGAGCCACGTGCTTTATGACGTGTTCCTAAAAGTCGGCGAGCGTGGGTTCCATGACTGCCTTACCGAAATCAATCTGCCCAATGGCAACCCCGTATTGCTGGCGGTTTCGTAATTGTTCGGAGGCTCCCGATGCTGAAAAACTTCGTCCCTCGGTACAACCCAGTATGAGTGTTCGGATGACCCGTTCTGTGCTGACAGGCAGATGCAAGACGCGGCGCGCCCCACCTGTGCTCGAGATTTGCGCGCGAATCTTGTAAGTCCTCACCAATCGAGGGCGGCGCGCAGCCGATCAAGCTACACCGACTGGCACGTCTGCCAGCATAGAAAGTGGCGGGCTCACAGGGCAGCACCCGCCTCCGCCAGGGCGAAACGTGGGATGGGCTACCGCTGCGGGGTTTCCGGTTTCCCGACACAACAAAACCGGCCTAAAGAGGGTGCTCGCTCAGATAGACGCGCAATGCCGCGTTCATTCGCGCCTGCCATCCTTCTCCGGTCGCGCGAAACGCCTCGAGCACGGCGACGTCGTATTCGAGCGCGATCTCCTCTTGCGGCGTTGCCGGATGACCTGGTTCAGGAATCGTCTCACCATGCGCGCGGATATCGGCGACTGCCTCAGCGACTACCCGCCGGATTCCGGCCATGGCCTCCTCGGGCGTCTGCGCAAGCCATGATAGAGAAGGAAATTCGGCGCACAGTCCGGCGTATTCCCCGTCATCCGGGGACCACGCGACGCGGTAGGTGTAGTGATCAAGGGGCATCGCTTACCTCACGCGGGGTAATCTCGGCCTCTATGCGCTCTCCGAAGGCGCGCTGGGCGATCTTAAGGTCATAGGCCTGCTGCAAGTTAAGCCACGACGCCGCGTCGCCGCCGAAGAACCTCGCGAGACGCAAAGCCAGCTCCGCCTCGACTTCACGGCGCTCGTGCACGACGTCTTCGATTTTAGAGGGTGCCGAGCACAGCGCATTTGCAAGCGTGTTCGTCGTCATGCCTAGGGGCACGAGGAACTCCTCGCGCAAAACCTCGCCTGGATGAACCGGGCGCAGGCCGTTTTTCGGCCGCGCGCTCATCTGGCTAACCGACTCGATCAGACCGCCTTCAGGCTGCTCCATTTGCTTATCCATTGCGATTTACTCGTGAATGTTTAGTCGCGCTTCTGGCGCTTCGTGGCGACGTCGATGAGCGCCCGCATGTCGGCCAGTTCCTGGCCGTGTGGGATGCCGGGCCGCGTGTCGGCGAGCGAGCGCTCGACCTTGGCGCGAAACCAGCAGTCGTATGCTTCGGCTTCTTCGACCGTCAAAACTGCGATTCGATGGGTGAAAGGGGCGTCGTCATGAGATTACTCGCGGATCTGTGCTCGAGCAACGGTGCCCGACTCATTCTACTGCGCGAGTGGAGAAACGCCGCGCCTCACTCCATGTAATGTGCGACAAACGCCCTATATTCGTCTTCCGATTTGCACGTTCGCTCATTGCCGGTTGATGCGACTAATCTGCAGACTGCGGGTGGCACTTTGTCAAAGCTCTTGCCCTCTTGTGGCATCCAGTCGTATTCGGCATATGTCCGATTTTCATAGGCGTCAAATAGAGACTTGAACTGAAAGCCGCCTTTGAGCATTGTTTCCAGGGTCATAAAACACTGGTTGTGCTCCGCGCTGTAGTGGCTCTGGTAGGTAGCGCTTATGACATCGCCGGTTGATTGATCTTCCTTGTACCCTAGCCGATGAAATGTCTGCTCTGCCTGAGAAGCGCACTTCTGTTGAAGATCAAAACTCTCCCGTCTTGCCTTGTCAGCCAATCTCGCCGACAGGCTTTGAATCTCGGCGGCTTGCAGGCGGTTTGCGTCAATCTCGTTCTTGAACTGCCACGTCACACCGAGGAGCGCCACTAACAGGATGGCGCAAACTATTCTCATCAAAATGACCTCCGTGAATTACCTTCATCCAGAAGACCGCTAACCTGCGGTGGTCGCGGCCTTTTGCTCGGCGATGATCCTCTGCACGGTGCCGGTGCCGACGCCTACCTGTTTTGCGATCTTCAGCATGCCTAGGCCGGTCGCGGCAAGTGCGAGAATCTGTTCCTCACGAGGTCCGGCAATCCTCGGACGTCCGAATGTCTTCCCCTGCGCGCGTGCGCGATCAAGGCCGGCATGAACGCGCTCCTGGACCATCGCGCGTTCGAACTCAGCGAATACCCCGCACATTTGAAACATGGCGCGGCCCGCCGGCGTCGTCGTGTCGATGTTCTGCTGATGCAGGTATAGGCCGACGCCTTTCGCCCGGATCTCCTCCATGAAGTCGATCAGATTAATCAGCGATCGACCCAAGCGGTCGACGGACCATGCCGCGATCAGATCAAACTCTCGCCGGTTCGCTGACTTCAGCATTCGATCGAAGTCCGGACGCTTGTCGCGACCCTTGGCGCCACTCACGGCGTGGTCGACGTACTCGGCGACTATTTCCCAACCGTGACGCTCAGCGGCGGTGCGCAGCTCGAGCAACTGGTTGTCTGTGGTCTGTGAATCCGTCGATACGCGGGCGTATAGCGCGACTCGTTTGTTCTTCGGCATCGTCGTGCATCTCCGGTTGGATGCCGGGATCATAGGTCGGACACATACGAAAAACAAGTGATTTTCGTATGACCCAAAAATCGGCCGCAATCGGTTGTCGCACCGTTGCCGTTTTCGCCCCCGATTTCTGTATGGCCGTCCCGCGTTCAAGTCGTGATTGCAAAGTTGGTCTGTCTACAGAACCAACGAGATTAGAACGATGACCATGACGACAAGCCGCCCCGATGACGGCGACCACCTCGAGCGTGTACGGCGAGCAACGCGTACGCACGCAGCTGCACAGCGCGCTGCTGATCGTCTGGAGTATCGCCGCCCAATCACACCTGCGATGCTGGGCCGGATCATGCACACCTGGGTGTCAATGGCGCTCGCCGCAGGATCGGCAGCATGAGTACCGGTCTGCTGACTCAAGCGTTGGTCGATACTGCCGGCCCTGGCGAGCACTACGACGGCGACGACACGCGCCTCGAGCTCGTTGTCAGTGTGGACCGCAAGCGGCGGCAATACCGCGTGCGATCGGGAGTGGGCGTATCGCGGAGCGCGGAGCGTGTCGGCGCAGTCAGCATGTATTCGCTTGAGCAGGCGCGCACACGTGCTGCACGAATCTTGGCGCAGCTCGCTGCCGGCGACGCGAATCCGGAAGCGCTAGAGCGCAAGCGCGCGCAGACGTCGGCGAATATCGGAGGCTTCTTCGATTCGTGGGCACGTAGCCGGCAGGGATGACGCGACGCACTCAATTCGAATCCTGAGGAGGGGTGCCGCTCCCCCCGATGAAAGCCGCCTCCGGACGGTTTTTTTTCATCGATACCATCTGGTGTCGGTCGTATCGGCTAAGCAATTGATTTTAAAGGCCGGATACCAAAAATACCGAGATACCATTCCTGCGAGAAGATATATATAGGTACGTAGACACATATATACCTCCCATAAGACACAACACCTCTATATATATCTATATCTGTAAATAAGGTATTTTAGTATCTGTATCTCTGAAAGCCTTACCAGGCAAGGATTTCGACGGATACCATGCATGGTATCGGCGTGGTAACTGACAGTGCGTTTGGTATCGGGACGTGCGGATCGCATCGGCCTAAAGCCGGCAATGGACAGGCGGCGGCGATCACTGTGTTCTTCGATAGTTGAGTGCGCGGCCGGCGAAGGCGACGTGATGCGGCGCAAACAGCAACAACGTCTTGGAAATCTGACGCTTTCCCCCTCGAATCGCTTGACCGATTGCCACAGGGTATGAAGCTGTCGGTTGCTGATCCTCACTTGAATGACTGCTTGGCTGGGCGAACCGGTCAAAGCCGGCCCAGCACCTCGCGATGCTGTTGCGAAAGAAAAATCGACGCGATTGACCTGCGCCATTGCGGTGCGGCTACGTCAGACCTTACAATCGACCGCCGCCCCGGGCACCACTTAATCTCGTCCGCGTTAACGCAGACGTTTGCAGCATGGTAACCCCGGTCCGCTCGGCGATCCGGATTGTCCGATTGCGCGCAGCAGGTACAGGAGAAAGCTCCCCGGGGCGGCACTCTCCCTTATGAATACCCCGATCACCAGCACGCCGCAGGACTTGGCAGAGCACCAGACCCTCATGGAAGCCTGGGAGCGCATGGACGTCCATATGTTTTCGACGGGCGTCCTCGGCGCCCCGTACGACGACGTCCAGAAAATCCTCTACCCAAACCCGCCGTATAAGGCGTTCCTGATGGCGAAGCGCAGCGGTGGCTTCCGGGTCATCCGGGAGCCGCGCTATCGGTTGAAGGTTTTGCAGGAAAAGGTCCTGGCTTACCTGTACGAGCGCGCCGGAACGCCGAAGCCCTGCGCCCACGCGTTCATCAAGGAACGCAGCATCGTCAGCAACGCGCGCAAACACTTGGAGCGTCGCCCAACGTTCGTGCTAAATCTGGATCTCGAAGCGTTTTTCCCATCGATCAACTTCTATCGGGTGCGTGGCGTCCTCAAAAAAGCCCCGTTCGGCTTTTCGCACCAGGTCGCCACGGTTCTGGCACAGATGTGCGTCGTCGGGAACGAGCTGCCCCAAGGTGCACCGACGTCCCCGTTCCTGTCGAACCAGGTGTGCCGGTCGCTTGACCGCGATCTCATGGACCTGGCTAAGCGCCACCAAGCCACCTACACGCGGTACGCCGACGACATCACGTTCAGCTTCACGCGCGCCACGGCCGCCACGCTGCCGGCGAACATCTGCACGTTCGACAGCGGCGAGGTCAAGCTCGGGAACGAACTGGTCGGTATCATTGAGCGGCACAACTTCAAGGTCAACCCAACAAAGACGCGGATGTCTACCCGCCGACGCCGGATGGAGGTGACCGGGATCGTCATCAACGAGTTCCCGAACGTCAAGCGGTCGTTCATCGACCGCATCCGCGGTGTGCTTCACGCCTGGGAAAAATACGGCTACGAGGCCGCCCAGACCAAATGGGAAGAGCGCGTCGCCCTGGGCGCGTCGCTCGCGTATGAGAAGCGACCTTGGAAGCGACAGACCCGAACCGGTAAGCCCCCCGCTCTGAAGAACGTTCTGTGGGGCAGGCTCCTCTACGTTCGGATGGTGCGCGGCGCCGACGACGCGATCTACACCCGATTGGCCGAGCGCTACAACCGGCTGGTTCAGGCCGAGTGCGTGATGAACGAAAACTTCCAGGCGTCCACGCTGCCGGTCGAAATGATCGTCCGCAACGGCGACGATGTGGCGCGTGCCGTCTTCGTTCTGCACTGGTCCGGAAACTTCAAGCCGCCCGAAGGGCAGAACGTCGGCATGATGGGTGGTCAAGGGACGGTTTTCGCGTACAAACGGCACAATCGCCTCATCACCTGCCAGCATGCCCTGGTGGATACTACGGTCATCAGGGAAACGGTAGACGGTCCGGAAGGACAGGTGATCACTGAGACGTTATACAAGGCCGATGTGACGTCGCCGCACCTGGAAGACCTGGCCGTCGTTGCGATCAATCCCGTGAACGGACGGGAATGGCCCCTGCGGGTTATGCACATGGACCGAGGTCGCGACCTCGCGCTCCTGGAGTTCGTCGGGGAACCGCCAGAGCATCGCCACTTTTCGGGCATGGACTCGCCGATCACCACGCACGCATCCGGGCGCTTGATCGGCTTCCCCAACTGGAGCCACGGTCGCCGGGTCAACGTCGAGCCGGCGGTGGTCACGAACCGCTACCCACGCAGCGCTTTGCAGCGATTCGAGATCAACTCACTCATCCGGAAAGGAACCTCTGGCGGCCCGATGGTCGACGAGCTGTTCCGGGTCGCGGGCGTTGCCCAACAGGGCGCGACGCAGGCGAACGGCAACAATGAGTGCTTGTGCGTCGCCGAGCTGGACGCCTGGATTGCCGCGTACGAGGCGTCGCTCCTGCCAGTTCCCGCCCCGGTTGCTATCGCGCCGGCACCGGCAGGACCCGTCTGAGCTACACGCAGAACTACTTGCCGGACGGCACTAGCGACGTTCACTACACCTTCGGGGCGTGGTGGCGCATCGTATTCAATGGCGTCGAAGTCCTTAACACCTCGGCGCATCCCTTGTTCGACACTGCGTCGGGGGCGCATATTCGGGGCTATGTGCCGGCCATGGCGCACACCACGACCTACGACCTTGCCGTGGGCGTTTGAAACAACCCGCATCCGCTGATTCAACAGTGGCCTGTCCTGCCGCCGAACTACCCCGCCCCCGTCGTGATCGATCCCTAGCCGATGACGACCCTTCTAGATCAGCTCCGCCGGCGACCGGCCGCCGCACACGACATGACGTAGATCATCGTGGGGCGCGTGATTCAGGGGATGGGCGCGGTATCGTCGGCGGTAATCACGTTTATTGCCGATCTGACCGCCGAAGAGCATCGCACGAAGGCAATGGCGATGGTCGGCGGCAGCATTGGCGTGTCGTTCGCAGTGGCGATCGTCGGCGCGCCGATCGTGTTCGAGTGGGTTGGCATGAGCGGCCTCTTCGCGCTGGTCGGTGTGTTCTCGATTCTCGCGATCGGCGTCGTGCTGTGGGTCGTGCCCGATGCACCGAAACCGGTCCACGTGCGGGCGCCGTTCGCTGAAGTACTGCATAACGTCGAACTGCTGCGCCTGAACTTCGGCGTGCTCGTGCTGCACGCGACGCAGACCGCATTGTTCCTCGTTGTCCCGCGTATTCTGGAAGCAGGCGGCCTGCCGGTCGCGTCGCACTGGAAGGTGTATCTGCCGGTGATGGGTCTGGCGTTCGTCATGATGGTGCCGGCGATCATCGCCGCTGAAAAGCGCGGCAGGATGAAAGCAGTGCTGCTCGGTGCGATTGCGCTTATCCTGATTGGCCAGTTGTTGCTTGGCCTCGCACCTCATACCATTCTGACTGTGGCGGCGATTCTTTTCGTCTACTTCCTCGGCTTTAACGTGCTCGAGGCGTCGCAGCCTTCGCTGGTGTCAAAACTTGCACCAGGAACGCGCAAGGGCGCGGCCGCCGGCGTGTACAACACCACGCAATCGATCGGGTTGGCGATGGGCGGTGTGATCGGCGGATGGCTGCTGAAAGTGGACGGCCAAAGCGCCGTGTTTTTTACCTGCTCGGGGCTCGTGTTTTGCTGGCTTATAATCGCCGCAAACATGAAGCAGCCGCTGCGCAGGGCGTAGCAGAACTTACCCGGCGGATGGCTGCGGCGCAGTTTTCGATCTTCGGTCAACAGGACCCTACGATGAAAATCATGCGCTGCCGCCCCGCCCGAAACGGAAGCAACTGGAGAAACTCATGGCATCCGTGAACAAGGTCATTCTCGTCGGCAATCTCGGAGCCGATCCCGAGGTCCGTTATCTGCCGAGCGGCGACGCTGTAGCCAACATCCGTCTGGCGACGACTGACCGCTACAAGGACAAGGCATCGGGCGAAATGAAGGAAGCGACGGAATGGCATCGCGTGTCGTTCTTTGGCCGCCTCGCGGAAATCGTGAACGAGTACCTCAAGAAGGGCTTGTCGGTGTATATCGAAAGTCGCAATCATCGCGAACTTACTACTGAAAGTGGAAACGCCGTCGTCAGCCCGCGGTCCCGTTTCTTGGCGCAACGAGCAGGACTGCGACCGACACGCGCTGCCGCTTTCGAATATGAGGGCTAAAAGCAGGTAAGCTGTCTCTTGAGCGTGGTTAGTGCTCAAAAGGAAACGGCGCCGTTGTCAGCGCCGTTTCAAAAAGGGGAAGGGACTTCGCCCACGTCCGTCGAAAGATCAAGGGCGGGTCCCTTCGGATCACGTACCCACTTTTTATGGAGGGCACATGACTGCTGCAAACTTATACTGGCTTCTCGCAGGCCACTATTTGTGCATCGGCTCACTGTACGTGTTCGTCGCAATGAGTCACTGAAGTGTGCGGTATCGGTCTGTCGCCGGCCCGTACAACTGCAACTATTGGTTGTAGGTTAGCACATCCCGTCCGGTGACATAACACTGGCCTAGAGAACGGTGGTCCGCTGTCGCGGATCGCCGTTCGCTTCTGGGGCCGGAAGCGCGGTCGACGCCGCAGGGATTGTGCCCGAGCATCATTGAGGTAGAACACCGGCCATGCGGTGCTCGATGAAACTGGCCCACAGCTCGAGCGCGCCGCGCCGCTCGCCGTAGTATGTGTGTTGATCGTAGATCCCCTCAACTCCTGCCAGCTTGTGATTCAGGCACATTTCAGAGATGTCACGTGGTACGCCGAGTTTGCGCATGTTGGACTTCATCGTCGAGCGCAGATCGTGGGGCGTGAACCTGCGAATCGTCGGCTTGTGGTTGGTGATCCAGAAGTCGATCGCCTCGCGAATGCAGTCCTTGTTGATATGCGTGTCGCCGCCGAGGCGTTGCGCGCGGCTACTCGCGCGCGCTGGCAAGACGTAGTCCGACCCGACGGCCACTCCACGCAGTTCGCTGAACCATTCAACGGCGACAGGCGCGAGCGGTATATCCATCGCCGGCCCCGTTTTACTCGCTGGGATATGCCACCGTGCCTCATCGAGGTATACGTCACTCCATTGGGCTGTAAACAGCTCCGACGCCCGCACTCCAGTCGCCAGTAGCAACCGGACCGAGAGCAGGTTTTCCTTGCTCATTTTGGCGTTGGTCAGGACGTTGATTTCCGCATCCGTGAGCATCAGGCGTTTCCTGATTTCGGGTCTTTCGCCGATGACTGCTTCGAGTGATACGCCGGTACACGGGCTGGCGACAATTAACTTCTTGCCCGCCGCGTGCTTAAAGATCGCTTTGAGCACACACCATAAGGTGAAGGACTCCACCCAGCCGACCTTTACGCGCTCGAGTTGCGCGACGATATCAGGCCCTTCAACGTCGCGAACCGACAGTGCCCCCATGCCGGCGGCTATTCGGAGAAGGTTGCGCTTATAGCTGCGTTGGGTGCTGTCCGCTAAGCCCGGGAGGATCTTTTCTTGGTAGTCGGCGATCAGCTGCCGCACTGTCCACTCCTTGACGGACTTCTGCTTTCGAATGACCGCGGCCGGGTTTAGACCCTGTTGCACTTCGACGCGCTTTGCGCTGGCGAGGTCGCGCGCCGCCTTCAAAGAGATATCGGGATACCGTCCAAGCGTGAGTTCGTGGCGCCGGCCGCCGTGGCTGAATCGTAGTACCCACGCGGCCAGGCCAGCCGCCGAAAGCGTGAAAGTGAGGCCGTCGCCGTCGGACTTGGCGACCGGAGTACCCGCGCGGATCCACCGGCGGAGCTGTATGTCTTCAAGGATCTTTGATTCTCTGCGCGCCATCACGGCCCCTCGCTCTAGCTACCAGTCTAGCTACCAATTTTACATGAGCTTGGGTGACCTCGGATGACCCCGCGTGATTTATCTTTTTTCTTGTGATCCTTGCCAGATAAGGCTGTCGTGACTGTTGGTGATCCCGGATGACCTCGCGTGAACCCTACATCAGAACAATATCGTACTGTTCCTGACTCAGATTCGACTCCACCTGCAACGACACCGGCTTGCCGATAAAGTCGATCAGCATCGCCAGATGCTGTGATTCTTCTTCGAGAAAGAGATCGATCACCTGCTGCGAAGCGACCACGCGAAACTCGCGCGGATTGAACTGGCGCGACTCGCGCAGAATCTCGCGCAGCACGTCGTAGCACACCGTGCGCGGTGTCTTGACCTGACCCTTGCCCTGGCACACCGGGCAAGGCTCGCACAGCACATGTGCGAGCGATTCGCGGGTGCGCTTGCGCGTCATTTCCACGAGACCCAGCTGCGAAAACCCGTTCACGGTCACGCGCGTCCGGTCGCGCGACAGCGCCTTCTTCAGTTCACCGAGCACCTGTTCGCGATGCTCGACGTTTTCCATATCGATGAAGTCGATGATGATCACGCCGCCCAGATTGCGCAGGCGCAACTGTCGCGCGATGGTGTGCGCGGCTTCAAGGTTGGTCTTGAAGATCGTATCGTCGAAGTTGCGTGCGCCGACGTAGCCGCCGGTGTTCACGTCGATGGTTGTCATCGCTTCGGTCTGGTCGATCACCAGATAGCCGCCCGATTTCAGATCGACGCGCCGCGACAGGGCGCGCTGGATTTCCGTCTCGATGTTGTACAGGTCGAAGAGCGGTCGCTCGCCTGCGTAGTGATGCAGCTTCGACGACACCGCTGGCGTGAACTCCGCTGCGAATTCCGTCAGCATCTGGAACGTTTCGCGTGAATCGACCTGGATGCGCGATGTCTCGTCATTGACGAAGTCGCGCAGCACGCGTTGCGCCAGATTCAGATCCTGATAGAGGAGGCTCGTCGGCGGCAGGCGTTGACCCTGCGCCACGATCGTCGTCCACGTCTTGCGCAGATACGCGACGTCGGCGGCGAGCTCTTCGCTCGTCGAATCTTCGGCGATGGTGCGCACGATATAGCCGCCTTTCTCATCGGCGGGCAGCACGGCGGTCAGGCGCGCACGGATCGCTTCGCGCTCGGCTTCGCTTTCGATCTTCTGCGAGATGCCAATATGCGGTTCCTGCGGCAGATACACGAGCGTACGACCCGCGATACTGACCTGCGTCGAGAGTCGCGCGCCCTTGGTGCCAATCGGATCCTTCACGACCTGCACCATCAGCGACTGACCTTCGAATACGATCTTTTCGATCGGCTGATGCGGCGCCTGATGTTGCGGTTCGCCCGCGATGCGCGGATGCCAGATATCGGCCACATGAAGGAATGCGGCGCGTTCGAGTCCGATATCGATGAAGGCCGATTGCATGCCCGGCAGCACGCGTACCACCTTGCCGAGATACACATTGCCGACGCGGCCACGCGAGAGCGTGCGCTCGACATGAAGCTCCTGCACAGCGCCTTGCTGGACGAGCGCGACGCGCGTTTCCTGGGGCGTGACGTTGATCAGGATTTCTTCATTCATGGTCTTGTTCTAGAAGTCGATGCGCGCTGCACGAAGGAGGGCAGCGGTTTCAAAAAGCGGCAAACCCATGATACCTGAATAGGACCCGTCGATATGCTCGATAAACTCGGCGGCGCGGCCTTGCACGCCGTAAGCGCCAGCCTTGCCGAGCGGCTCGCCCGTGGCGACGTAGCGGCGCAGCGCGTCGGGCTGCACGGCAGCGAAACGCACGCGCGAAGTCGAAAGCACAGCGGGCAGCAACGCGCCGTCCGCAGCGATAACGGCGACTGCGGTCAGTACTTCATGGTCGCGTCCGGCGAGACGTTCGAGCATCGCGACGGCATCATCGGCATCGGCGGGTTTGCCGAGGATCGCATCGTCGATCGTGACGGTTGTGTCCGCAACCAGAATCGGCGCGTTCGCATGGCCGCCCGCGACCAGTCGCGCGCGTGCCGCTTCCGCCTTCGCGACGCATACGCGCATCACGTAATGGTGCGCGAGTTCGAGAGGCAGTTCGGCTTCGAGCGCTTCGGCGTCCTCGTCGGGGCGCGGCAGCAGCAATTCGAAGCGCACGCCGAGTTGCTGCAGCAGCTCCTGACGACGCGGACTTTGCGAAGCGAGATAAACGAAGGGATGAAGCGCAGCGGACGACGAAGGCATGAACGGATCTCGTTAATCTCGTTAGAGCAAATCGCATGAGGCACGCATGAAAGCGACCGAAGCGAAACGGGACCGTCACACTGTGGGATCGAGGTCAGAGGCTAGCGGTCGCCCGGCGCTCACGCGCGGTGATAGGGATGATTTTGCGTGATGGTCCACGCCCGGTAAAGCTGTTCGGCGAGCAGCACGCGGACCATCGCATGCGGGAGTGTCAGACTGGAGACGCGCAGCATCATATCGGCGCGTGCTTTCAGCTCAGGATCGAGCCCGTCCGCACCGCCGATCAAAAACGCGACGTCGCGCCCATCCTGCTGCCAGCCGGGCAGGGCGCCGGCCAGCTGCATCGTGGTCCAGTCGCGGCCGTGTTCGTCGAGCGCGACGATGCGCGCGTTCTTCGGCAACGCGGCTTCGATCCTGACACGCTCGGCAGCCATCACGCTCCCGGCCGGGCGGCCCGACGAACGCTGCTCCGGCTTGATCTCGCGTAGCTCGATGCGCAGCTCGGGTGGCATGCGCTTCGCGTACTCGTCGAAACCGGTGGCGATCCAGTCCGGCATCTTGTGGCCGACGGCGAGGATATGCAGCTTCACAGCAACGTCCTGCCAGCGATCAGCGACGACGTGCCGGTGCCTTGCGTGCGGGCTTCGCGGCCGGCGCTTCGTCTTCTTCCTCGTCGTCGAGCGGCTCGCTTGCGCGGGCGCCGCCGAACGGGTTCGGGGTCGACAGCTTGATGCGCACCGGCTTGTCACCCCAGATTTCCTCGAGGTTGTAGTACTGGCGCAGCGCCGGTTGCAGGATGTGTACGACCGCGTCGCCGCAATCGACCAGCACCCATTCGCCGATGTCCTCGCCCTCGGTGCTGATCACGTCGCCGCCGTTTTCCTTGACCTTTTCACGCACGCTGGAAGCCAGCGACTTGGTCTGCCGGTTCGACGTACCGCTCGCGACAATCACGCGGTCGAACAGCGAGGTCAGATGGGTGGTGTTGAACACCCTGATGTCTTGCCCTTTCACGTCTTCGAGGGCGTCGACGATCACGCGTTGCAGTTTGCGAATATCCATATTTACCGATGGTACAGATGATGTTGAAGAATATAGTCCCACACGGCTTCAGGGACGTGGCTGACTGCGCTGTCCAGGATGTTGCCGCCCGCGTGGTGCTGGAGCCGCTCGCGCAGATGCGAGCGGATGTCGGTGGCCGAAACGTCGAACGCAAGCGTCGTATCGATCAGCAGATGGCCGCAGGGGGTTCCCTGCAAAACTTCCGCGCTGGCCTTGCGCGCGGCGATCTCGTCGGCCACCACTGGCGGGATCGTCGTCAATTCAAAACCGGGTCGCGTCGCGGCGCAGATGTGCGCGTAGTCGAAGAGCCGTTTCCAGTCGCGCCACGTGTCGAGATGCACGAGCTGGTCGGCGCCGACCAGGAGCGACAGCGAGACGTCCGCGCCTTCGCGTTCACGCCAGCGTTGCAGCGTATCGACGGTGTAGGTCGGACCGTGGTGCTCGATTTCATCGGTCGCGACGCTCACCTTGACGCCCGGCAGCACGAGCGATCGGGACGCCGCGCGCGTCATCGCGAGCCGGTGTTTTGCCGCCGACACGTCCGCTTTCTGCCACGGCTGGCCCGCGGGCAGCAGCACGAGTTCGGTCAGACGCAACACGTCGGCGAAACGCCGCGCGAGCGCGAGGTGGCCGTCGTGGATCGGATCGAAGGTGCCGCCGAGCAGACCAATCCGGCGAGGCAGCGCGACAGGATGAGCGTTCGGATTCAGGTGCGGGTCCTTTCGTGACGGTGACGGTGCGTTCAGGCTGACTGGCGGGCGACGGCCGGGCTCAGACCCACTCGCGCGGCACGAGAAAGTCGGAATACAGGCGCGCTTCCGGCGTGCCCGGCTCCGGCTGCCAGTTATAGCGCCAGTTCACCACAGGCGGCATCGATATCAGGATCGATTCGGTGCGTCCGCCGCTTTGTAGCCCAAACAGTGTGCCACGGTCGAAGACCAGGTTGAACTCGACATAACGGCCACGTCGGTACGCCTGGAAATCGCGCTCCGCTTTGCCATACGGCTGCGAACGGCGCTTTTCGATGATCGGCATATAAGCCTTCAGGAACGCATCGCCGACGCTTTTCAGCATCTCGAACGAACGGTCAAAGCCGGGTTCAGCGAAGTCGTCGAAGAAAATCCCGCCGATGCCGCGCGTTTCGTTGCGGTGCTTCAGGAAGAAATACTCGTCGCACCATTGCTTGAAGCGCGGGTAGAGGTCCGCGCCGTACGGCTGCAGCGAATCGCGGCAAACCTGGTGAAAATGCCGCGCGTCTTCCTCGTAGCCGTAGTAGGGCGTCAGGTCCATGCCGCCGCCGAACCAGAAAACAGGCGCTTCGCCGGGTTTCGTCGCGATCAGCATACGCACGTTCATGTGCACGGTCGGGCAATACGGATTGTGCGGATGCAGCACGAGCGACACGCCCATCGCTTCAAAACCGCGTCCGGCGAGCTGCGGTCGTGCCGCGCTGGCCGAGCCCGGCAATGCATCGCCGGCCACATCCGAAAAACCGATGCCCGCGCGCTCGAAGAAGTTGCCGCCTTCCAGAATCCGCGTGCAGCCGCCGCCGCGCAGCTTCTCGCCGGGCGCGCGCTGCCACGTATCGGTGGCGAAAGGCGTACCGTCGAAAGCGCCGAGTGTATCGGCGATGTGCGTCTGCAGGCCCTGAAGCCACACGCGGACGGCCTGTACGTCACAGGTTGAATCGGTCATGGATGTTGATCTGCGGCCGGATAGTCAGGCCACGGGTTCATGAATGGGCGGTGATGAGGCGGGTGGGGCGTCCGGAAATCCAACCCGGAAATTCTCCCGGGAATTCACCTGGGAATTCACCCCAACGCGCCGCCTGAATCGATTTGCAGCGGGCGGCAGAGAGCGCCACCGGTCAAGCCGCTACACCGCGGGACACCCCGAAGTGTAGCGTTCCCTGCGAAGAGCGCCATGCTGCGCTGCGGGTTCAGTGCTTGCGGTTGACCGCGCGATAACCGATGTCGCGACGGTACTGCATGCCGTCGAACGAGATCTGGTTGATCGTTTCGTACGCAACCGACTGCGCGCTGCGCACCGAATCCGCGAGGCCCACCACGCACAGCACGCGCCCGCCCGACGTCACGAGCTTGCCGTCCTTCAGTGTCGTGCCTGCATGGAACGTCACTGAATCGACGGCTTCAGGCGGAATGTCGCCGATGCGGTCGCCCTTCCTCGGCGTGTCCGGATAGTTGTGCGCGGCCAGCACGACGCCGAGCGCCGTCCGGCGATCCCACTCCAGTTCGACCGTATCGAGCGTGCCCGCGATCGCCTGTTCGACGACCTTCGAAAAATCGCCCTTCAGACGCGCCATGATCGGCTGCGTTTCCGGGTCGCCCATGCGGCAGTTGAATTCGAGCGTCTTCGGGTTGCCCTGCGCGTCGATCATCAGGCCGGCGTACAGGAAGCCGGTAAAGCGGATGCCTTCCTTTTCCATCCCGCGCACGGTCGGCAGAATGATCTCGCGCATCACGCGAGCATGCAGTTGCGGCGTGACGATCGGCGCGGGCGAGTACGCGCCCATGCCGCCCGTGTTCGGGCCCTGATCGGCGTCCAGGAGACGCTTGTGATCCTGGCTCGATGCGAGCGCCAGCACGTGCTTGCCGTCGACCATCACGATGAAGCTCGCTTCCTCGCCTTCCAGGAATTCTTCGATCACGACGCGCGCGCCGGCATCGCCGAGCTTGTTGTCCGACAGCATCATGTCGACGGCGGTGTGCGCTTCTTCAAGCGTGGTCGCGACCACGACGCCCTTGCCGGCGGCGAGGCCGTCCGCCTTGATGACGATCGGCGCGCCCTTCGAATCCAGATATGCGTGCGCGGCGGCGACATCGGCGAAGGTTTCGTATTCGGCGGTCGGAATCGCGTGACGCTTCATGAAGGCCTTCGCGAAATCCTTCGAGCTTTCGAGTTGCGCAGCTTCCCTCGACGGCCCGAAAATCTTCAGACCACGCGAGCGGAACAGATTGACGATGCCTGCGGCGAGCGGCGTTTCCGGCCCGACCAGCGTGAAGGCGATCTGTTCTTTCTCGACGAAATCCGCAAGCTCGTTCAGATCGGTGATATCGACGTTGCGCAGACGCTCGTCCTGCGCGGTGCCGCCGTTGCCCGGGGCAACGTAGACAAGCTGAACGCGCGGCGACTGCGCGAGCTTCCATGCGAGCGCGTGTTCGCGACCGCCGGACCCGACGACGAGTAACTTCATGTGATTCCCCGAAGACTAAAAAACAGTGACGGCCGACGCGCCTGCGTCAGCCGTGGTTTGCCGCAATAACTGCACTCAACGCAACCGCTGCGGGACGCGCGCGAACCGGGCGGCGCATCGCACAGCAGCCTCGCACAGCGCGGGCGCGGCGCCGGCGGGCGGCGCGCAGAGGGCGCCCGGCCGGCTGTGCCGCGCACCACGCTCATTCGTCGGCGATGGCCGCGTTTGTATAGACTTCCTGCACGTCGTCCAGATTTTCCAGGGCGTCGAGCAGTTTCTGCATTTTTGCCGCGTCGTCGCCGGTGAATTCGACTTCCGTCTGCGGCTTCATCGTGACCTCAGCGACTTCTGCCTTGAAGCCGGCGGCTTCCAGCGCAGCCTTCACCTTCGGGAAATCGTTTGCCGGGCAGACGACTTCGATGCTGCCGTCTTCGTTCGTGACGACATCGTCGGCGCCGGCTTCGAGCGCGGCTTCCATCAACTTGTCTTCCGGCGTGCCGGGTGCGAACAGGAACTGGCCGACGTGATCGAACATGAACGACACCGAGCCGTCCGTGCCCATGTTGCCGCCGAACTTCGAGAACGCGTGGCGAACTTCCGCGACGGTGCGCGTGCGGTTGTCGGTCATCGTATCGACGATGATCGCCGCGCCGCCGATGCCGTAGCCTTCGTAGCGGATTTCTTCGTAGTTTGCGCCGTCGACGCCACCCACGCCACGCTGGATCGCGCGGTTGATGTTGTCCTTCGGCATGTTGGCGTCGTACGCCTTGTCGACGGCGAGCCGCAGACGCGGATTCGTGTCGGCATCGCCGCCGCCCATGCGGGCTGCGACCTGAATTTCCTTGATCAGCCGCGTCCAGATCTTGCCGCGTTTGGCATCGGTCGCCGCCTTCTTATGCTTGATGTTGGCCCATTTCGAATGACCCGCCATTACTTTCTCCGTCGCATGCGCCGGACGGGCGCACGCATTAATCCGATTTGTCGATGCGTTTTCGCTGCTTGATCACGCACGCGCGAGGCGCGCTTCACAGGTACGCGAGAGGTTCGAGGCCGGTTCGGGGCCGGTTCGCGCCGCGTGATGAGCGGATTCGAATTTTATCATGCCGGCGCGAGGCGGCAGGGGGTAAGGGCGGGGAAATGCCGTCAAACCCCCGGCGCGCAGAGGACGAAGATCGACCCGGCCGCGTCGGCGTTCTCGGCGCTGGGCAGGCGCCTCGGGTTTTCCGTGGTGCCGGCCTGACGCCGACGCCAACCCTCAGTTCTTCGTCCCGAACAACCGGTCGCCGGCATCGCCCAGACCGGGCACGATGTACGCGTGCTCGTTCAGATGCGAATCCAGCGAAGCGACATACAGCTTCACGTCCGGATGCGCGTCCTGGAACACCTGGACGCCCTCCGGCGCGGCCACCAGCGCGAGGAACATGATGTTTTCGCCCGGCACGTTGCGGCGCTTGAGCACATCGACCGCGTGCACCGCCGAATAGCCGGTCGCGACCATCGGATCGCACAGGATGAAGATCCGGTCTTCCAGATCCGGCAGGCGCACCAGATATTCGACCGGCCGGTGATCGTCCGCCCGGTACACGCCGATATGGCCGACGCGCGCCGACGGAATCAGTTCCAGCAGCCCGTCCGACATGCCGATGCCCGCCCGCAGCACCGGCACGATCGCCAGCTTCTTGCCGGCGATCACCGGCGCGTCGATGTCGACCAGCGGTGTCGAGACCGGGCGCGTCGTCATCGGCAGGTTGCGGGTGATTTCGTAGCCCATCAGCAGCGTAATCTCGCGCAGCAGCTCGCGGAACGTACGTGTCGATGTGTCCCGGTCGCGCATGTGCGACAGCTTGTGCTGGATCAGCGGGTGATCGAGGATGAAAAGATTGGGAAAACGGCTGTCCTGTGTCATGGCTGTGGGCGCAAGCGGCGGCAAGAGGGATCGGCTGGCACGTCTGCGGCGCCGGAAAACCGGCCGGCCGCGCGCGCCACGGCTGCAAGTTTACCGAAAGTGCCGCCGGAAGATACCGGAGATTGCGAGGCAAGCCCCGGCAGCGCGCCCGCGATTCTTCTAGAATCGGGGCATCAGTACGGCGCGATGGGTGCTACGCGAGGCAGACGCGGCGCGCCGGCCCTGGCAAAACCATCATTCCATTTCCCACACTGAACAGAAAGGACACGCACATGGACATGGGCATCGCAGGACGGACCGCGCTGGTGTGCGCGGCGAGCAAGGGTCTCGGGCGCGGCTGCGCCGAAGCGCTCGCCGCCGAAGGCGTGAACCTGGTGATCGTCGCGCGCACAGCGGCGACGCTCGAAGCCACAGCCGCCGACATCCGCAAGAACACCGGCGTCGAGGTCAAAGCGGTCGCCTGCGACATCACCACGGCCGAAGGCCGCGCCGCGGCAATCGCCGCGTGTCCGCAGCCGGATATCCTCGTCAACAACGCGGGCGGCCCGCCGTCGGGCGACTTCCGCCAGTTCACACACGAAGACTGGATTCGCGCGCTCGAAGCCAACATGCTGACGCCGATCGAACTGATGCGCGCGACGATCGACGGCATGATCGGCCGCAATTTTGGACGCATCGTCAATATCACGAGCTCGGCGGTCAAGGCGCCGATCGACGTGCTCGGACTGTCGAACGGCGCGCGCTCGGGGCTGACGGGCTTCGTCGCGGGCCTCGCGCGCAAGGTCGCGCCGCAGGGCGTGACGATCAACAATCTGCTGCCGGGCATGTTCGATACCGACCGCATCGTCACGACGATCGAGGCGCAGGCTAAGGCGCATGACATCTCGATCGAAGAATCGCGCAAGCGCCGGATGGCGGCGATTCCCGTGGGGCGCTTCGGCACGTCCGACGAATTCGGCCGCGCCTGCGCGTTCCTGTGCAGCACCCATGCCGGTTACATTACCGGCCAGAACTGGCTGATCGACGGCGGCGCCTATCCGGGCACGTTCTAGAAAACCGCCGCTGTCGCTATTCAAGGCTGTCGAAGCAACACCCAACCATAACAACACACTGAGGAGTATCGCTTCATGACAACCCGCGTCGCGCTGATCGCGCACGATCACAAGAAGGATGACATCGTCCAGCTCGCCGGCGAATACGTCGATACGCTCGCGCGTTGCGAACTCGTCGCGACAGGCACGACCGGCACGCGCATCGCCGCGGCGCACGGTCTGACGGTCGAGCGGATGCTGTCGGGCCCGCACGGCGGCGACCTGCAGATCGGCGCGCAGCTCGCCGAAGGCAAGGTCGACATGGTGATCTTCCTGCGCGACCCCATGACGCCGCAGCCGCACGAACCCGATATCAACGCGCTGGTGCGCGCCTGCGACGTGCACAACATCCCGTGCGCAACGAACATCTCGACCGCGCGGATGATTCTCGACGTGCTGACGCTGCGTCTCACGCAGAAGATCTGACGCCGTCTTTCCCGGACAATTTTCAGGTAAATCGCAACATCAGGAGACAGCATGGCCAAAGCGATCCGATTCGACAAGACGGGCGGCCCGGAAGTGATGAAGTGGGTCGACGTCGAGGTGGGCAAGCCGGGCGAGGGCGAGATCCGCATCAAGCAGCATGCGGTCGGCCTCAACTACATCGACATCTACTTCCGTACGGGCCTGTATCCGCTGCCGCTGCCGGGCGGCCTCGGCATGGAAGCCGCGGGCGAGGTGACGGAAGTCGGCGCGGGCGTGAAGGACGTGAAGGCGGGCGACCGTGTTGCCTACGTCGCGCGTCCACCAGGCGCCTATGCGCAGGAGCGCGTGCTGCCCGCCGCGCAGGTCGTGAAGCTGCCGGACGCGATCAGCTATGAAGACGCCGCATCGGTCATGCTGCAAGGCCTGACCGCGCAGTATCTTTTGCGGCGCACGTACCCGGTGAAAGCCGGTGACACGATCCTGATCCAGGCTGCTGCGGGCGGCGTTGGTCTGCTTGCATGCCAGTGGGCGAAAGCGCTGGGCGCGACGGTGATCGGCACGGTCGGCTCCGACGAAAAAGCGGAAATCGCGAAAGCGCACGGCTGCGATCATCCGATCGTCTACACACGCGAGAACTTCACGAAGCGCGTGCGCGAGATCACGAACGGCGCGGGCGTGCCGGTCGTCTACGATTCGATTGGCAAGGACACGTTTACGGCCTCGCTCGACTGCCTCGCGCCACTTGGGATGTTCGTGAGCTTCGGCAACGCATCGGGACCGCTGCCGCCGATCGATTCGTCCGAATTCGCCGGACGGGGTTCGCTGTTCTTTACGCGGCCGACACTCTTTACGTACATCGGCAAGCGCGCCGACTATGACGCAATGGCCGCGGAACTCTTCGATGTGCTCGTGACGGGCAAGGTGAAGACGAGCGTGAACCAGCGTTACGCGTTGCCTGATGTGGCAAAGGCGCACGCCGATCTCGAAGGCCGGCGCACGACGGGTTCGACGGTTTTGCTACCTTGACGTAACGTATGTGACGTATGTGACGTACGCGACAAGGCAGTAAGAAGCAGTAAAAGCAGAACGCACAAAGGCCGCGCCCCGGAAAACCGGGCGCGGCCTTTGTACGTTTACGCGTTTTTTATACGACGACTGACAGCTTTGACCCGTCCTTTACGCCGATCGGCATATCTTGGCAGCCATCCAAAGTCCGTACATGGAGAACGCTAAATGGATGTGCTGTACATCGGGGGCCTGGTGCTTTTCTCAGCGCTGACCTTTGCATTGATCGCCGGCTGCGAGAAGTTGATGCAGTTCCGCCGTGGCCAGGGAGTGCGCTCATGACCTGGATCCTGTGGCTTTCGGGCACGGCAACAGCGTTGCTGTTCGCCTATCTCGTCTATGCGCTGCTGCGCGCGGAGGACATTGAATGAACTCGAACAATGTCCTGCAAAGCGTCCTCTTTCTCGTCGTCCTGCTGGCCGCGGCAGTGCCCGTCTCGCGCTACATCACGAAGGTGATGGATGGCACCTCGCGCGCCGTGCGTTTCGGCGGTCCGATCGAGCGGTTGCTGTATCGCATCGCGGGCGTCGATCCGTCGACGGAAATGAGCTGGAAACATTACGCGATCGCAACGCTCGCGTTCAACGTGTTCGGTGTCGCATTCCTGTACCTGCTGCTGCGCGTGCAGGGCTGGTTGCCGGGCAATCCGCAGCAGTTCAGTGCGATGACCGCCGACGGCGCGTTCAACACGGCCGTCAGCTTTGTCACTAACACGAACTGGCAGGATTACTCGCCAGAACAGACCGTCGGCTATCTCGCGCAGATGCTCGGCTTCACGGTGCAGAACTTCCTGTCTGCGGCAACGGGCATCGTCGTGGTGATCGCGTTGATCCGCGGTTTCGCGCGGCATACGGCGCAGACCATCGGCAACTTCTGGGTCGATATCACGCGGGTCACGATGTACGTGCTCCTGCCGATGTCGATCGTGCTCGCCGGGCTGTTCATGAGCCAGGGCGTGATCCAGAACTTCAAGTCGTATCAGGACGTGCCGACGCTGCAAACCACGACCTACGCCGCGCCGAAGCTCGACGCGCAAGGCAACCCGGTGAAGGACGCAAAGGGTAATCCGGTCACGGTCGATACGCCGGTGAAGACGCAGACCATCGCCATGGGTCCGGTGGCTTCGCAGGAAGCGATCAAGATGCTCGGCACGAACGGTGGCGGCTTCTTCAACGGCAACTCGGCGCATCCGTATGAAAACCCGACGCCGTTCGCCAACTTCCTGCAGATCTTCTCGATGCTGCTGATTCCGGCGTCGCTGTGTCTCGTGTTCGGACAGATGATCGCGGACCGCAAGCAGGGCATCGCCGTGCTCGCCGTGATGGCGATCGCGTTTGCTGTCTGCGTGGCCGGTGAAATCGGCTCTGAACAGCGCGGCAATCCCGCGTTGACTGCATTGCACGTCGACCAGTCGGCCAGCGCGCTGCAGGCGGGCGGCAATATGGAAGGCAAGGAAACACGCTTCGGTATCGCGCAGTCCGGCATCTTTACCGTGGCCACGACCGCGGCTTCGTGCGGTGCGGTCAACACCATGCACGATTCGCTGACACCGCTTGGCGGCCTGATTCCGATGCTGCTGATCCAGCTCGGCGAAGTGATCTTCGGTGGCGTCGGTTCCGGTCTCTACGGGATGCTCGTATTCGCGCTGCTCGCCGTGTTCGTCGCGGGGCTGATGATCGGCCGCACGCCGGAATACGTCGGCAAGAAGATCGAATCGTACGAGATGAAGATGGTGTCGATCGTCGTGCTGCTGACGCCGCTGCTCGTGCTCGTCGGCACCTCGATCGCGGTGCTCACGGATGCAGGCAAGGCTGGTATCGCGAACCCCGGTGCGCACGGTTTCTCCGAAATCCTCTACGCGTTCAGTTCCGCTGCGAACAACAACGGCAGCGCATTCGCTGGCCTGACTGTGAGCACGCCGTTCTACAACTGGCTCCTCGGTATCGCGATGTGGTTTGGCCGCTTCGGCTCGATCGTGCCGGTGCTGGCGATTGCCGGTTCGCTCGCCGCGAAGAAGCGCATCGCCGTAACGGGCGGCACGCTGCCGACGCACGGTCCGCTGTTCGTGGTCCTGCTGCTGGGCACCGTGCTGCTGGTAGGCGCGCTGACGTATGTGCCTGCCCTTGCGCTCGGGCCCGGTGTCGAACATCTGATGATGATCGTCGGCCATTGATGTGGCATTTCACTGGAATTCGGACAAAAGAAAATGACTGACCATTCTGCAACCCGGTCCATGTTCGACCCGGCGCTGGTGCGCCCGGCGATCGCGGACTCTTTCAGAAAACTCACGCCGCGCACGCAGTTCCGCAACCCCGTGATGTTTTGTGTGTACGTCGGCAGCATCCTGACGACGATTCTCTGGATCGCCGCGCTAGTCGGTGAGGCCGAGGCGCCCGCGGGCTTCATACTCGCGATCACGCTGTGGCTGTGGTTCACGGTGCTGTTCGCGAACTTCGCGGAGGCGCTGGCTGAAGGCCGTTCGAAGGCCCAGGCCGCGTCGCTGCGTAGCGCGAAGAAAGACGTGATGGCGAAGAAGCTCAACGAGCCGCATCCGAAGTCGCCGATCCGCATCATGACGGCTACCGATCTGCGCCGCGGAGACGTCGTGCTGGTCGAAACCGGCGACGTGATTCCGGCCGATGGCGAAGTGATCGAAGGCGTCGCATCGGTCGACGAATCGGCGATCACGGGCGAATCCGCACCGGTGATCCGCGAGTCGGGCGGCGACTTCTCGTCGGTGACGGGCGGCACGCGCGTGCTGTCGGACTGGATCGTCGTGCGTGTCACCGCGAATCCGGGTGAGGCGTTCCTCGACCGCATGATCGCGATGGTCGAAGGCGCAAAGCGTCAGAAGACGCCGAACGAAATCGCCCTGACGATCCTGCTCGTCGCGCTGACGATCGTGATGCTGCTCGCCACCGCGACGCTGCTGCCGTTCTCGATGTTCTCCGTCGAAGCCGCGAAGATGGGTCACGTGGTGACGATTACGGCGCTGGTCGCGCTGCTGGTGTGCCTGATCCCGACCACCATCGGCGGTCTGTTGTCCGCGATCGGCGTGGCCGGCATGAGCCGCATGATGCAGGCCAACGTGATCGCCACCTCGGGCCGCGCGGTGGAAGCCGCCGGCGACGTCGACGTGCTGCTGCTCGACAAGACCGGCACGATCACGCTGGGCAACCGTCAGGCGTCGCTGTTCCTGCCTGCGCCGGGCGTGACGGAAGAAGCGCTCGCAGATGCCGCGCAACTGTCGTCGCTTTCCGACGAAACGCCGGAAGGCCGCAGCATCGTCGTGCTCGCGAAACAGCGCTTCAACATCCGCCAGCGCGACCTGGCAACGCTGCATCCGGTGTTTCTCTCGTTCAGCGCGCAGACCCGGATGAGCGGTGTGGACCTGTCCCCCACGGGGACTTCCTCCGGGGCGCCGGGCCGCGAGATCCGCAAGGGCGCCGCCGATGCCATCAAGCACTACGTCGAAGCCCATGGCGGCCGTTATCCGACTGAAGTCAGCAACGCCGTCGCGGAAGTTGCACGCCGTGGCAGCACGCCGCTCGTCGTTGCCGAACAGGTCGAAGGCGCTGCACGCGTGCTGGGCGTGATCGAACTGAAGGACGTCGTAAAGGGCGGCATCAAGGAACGCTTTGCCGAACTGCGCAAGATGGGCATCAAGACGGTGATGGTGACCGGCGACAATCGTCTGACAGCGGCGGCCATCGCAGCCGAAGCGGGCGTCGACGATTTCCTCGCCGAAGCCACGCCGGAAGCGAAGCTGTCGACGATTCGCGCACACCAGGCCGAAGGGCGGCTCGTCGCAATGACCGGCGACGGCACCAACGACGCCCCGGCGCTCGCGCAGGCCGACGTCGCGGTGGCGATGAACACCGGCACGCAGGCCGCGAAGGAAGCCGGCAACATGGTCGACCTCGATTCGAATCCGACCAAGCTGATCGAGATCGTTGAAATCGGCAAGCAGATGCTGATGACGCGCGGTTCGCTCACGACGTTCTCGATTGCCAACGACGTCGCCAAGTACTTCGCGATCATCCCGGCCGCGTTCGCAACGACGTATCCGCAACTGCGGGTGCTCGACGTGATGCATTTGAGCTCGCCGTCGTCGGCCATTCTTTCAGCGGTGATTTTCAACGCGCTGATCATCGTTGCGCTGATTCCGCTTGCGCTCAAAGGCGTGAAATATCGGCCGCTGGGTGCGGCGTCGCTGCTGCGCCGCAATCTGCTGGTGTACGGGCTGGGCGGCATCCTGCTGCCGTTCCCGTTCATCAAGCTGATCGACATGGTTCTGAACGCATTCGGCTGGGTTTAACCAGACCCGGTCTAAAGGGAATTACTCATCATGAAATCGTTATTTCGTCCGCTGATCGTGATCTTTGCCGTACTCAGCGCGGTCACGGGTCTCGCTTATCCCGCTGTCATGACCGCGGTGGGGCAGGCTGCGTTCAACGATCAGGCCAACGGCAGTCTCGTCGAGGCGAACGGAAAGGTGGTCGGCTCGAAGCTGATCGGCCAGCAGTTCGATGCGCCGCAGTACTTCTGGGGCCGTCTGTCGGCAACGTCGCCGATGCCGTACAACGCGCAGGGTTCGTCCGGCTCCAATCTCGGCCCGCTCAACCCGGCGCTCACCGATGAGGTCAAGGGCCGCATCGATGCACTGAAGGCGGCCGGTACCGACATGTCGCAGCCGGTGCCGGTCGATCTGGTGACGTCGTCGGCCAGCGGTCTCGATCCTGAGATCAGCCCGGCTGCGGCGGCGTATCAGATCGACCGCATCGCGAAAGCGCGCAAGATGAATGTGAACGACGTGCAGGCGCTGGTGGACCGTTATACAAGTGGCCGTCAGTTCGGCATCCTGGGCGAGGCGCGCGTGAACGTGCTGCAATTGAATCTCGCGCTCGACGCTGAGCATCACGGATAGGTTTTGACGAGAGGCGTGCAGGTGCAGGTCGGGGCGGCGCTGCGGCGCCGCCTTTTGTCTTTCCCGCTGAAAGCCCTCAAATTGCAGTTGTCTTGCCGGCGTGCGACCATGCACGGATGACCCGCCGTTCGCGCGCACGCCGCGGCGGCAACATTAAAACGACCACGCATGAACCGACCCGATCCCGACGCGCTCCTCGACAAGCTGCAACGCGAGGAAGCCAGAAGCCTGCGCGGCAAGCTGAAGATTTTCTTCGGCGCGTCGGCGGGCGTGGGGAAAACGTATGCGATGTTGCAGGCCGCGCGCCGTCGCGCCGACGAAGGCGTCGATGTGGTCGTGGGCATTGCGGAGACGCACGGGCGCATGGAGACTGCGGCGCTGCTCGATGGCCTCGATGTGCTGCCGCTCGCGCCCATCGAATATCGTGGCCGCAAGCTCGGCGAATTCGATCTGGACGCTGCGATCGCCCGCAAACCGCAACTGATCCTCGTCGACGAACTCGCGCATTCGAACGTACCGGGCGCACGGCATCTGAAGCGCTGGCAGGATGTCCACGAACTGCTCGATGCCGGCATCGATGTCTACACGACAGTCAACGTCCAGCATCTGGAAAGCCTCAACGATGTGGTGGGCGCGATTACCGGCATCCGCGTCTGGGAGACAGTGCCCGACCGCGTGTTCGATGGCGCCGACGAAGTGACGCTCGTCGATCTGCCCGCCGAAGAACTGCTCGACCGGATGCGTGACGGCAAGGTGTATCTGCCGCAGCAGGCCGAGCGCGCGGTGCGCAATTTCTTTCGCAAGGGCAACCTGATCGCGTTGCGCGAACTGGCGTTGCGGCGCACGGCGGATCGCGTCGATGCGCAGATGCGCGAGTATCGCGCCGACCGTTCGATCCAGCGCATCTGGCAGGCGCGCGAACGGCTACTTGTCTGCGTCGGGCCGGGACCGGAAGCGCCGACGCTCGTGCGCGGCGCCGCGCGTCTCGCCGCCAGCCTCAGGGCTGACTGGATCGCCGTCTATGTGGAAACGCCGAAGCTGCAACGCCTGCCCGATGCGCGCCGCGAACGCACGCTCAACGCGTTGAAGCTTGCCGCGGAGATGGGCGCGGAAACCGCGACGCTCGCCGGTAACGATGCCGTCGCTGCGCTGATTGGCTATGCACGCGTGCGTAACGTGTCGAAGCTGGTTGCAGGCGCTTCGTCGCGCTCGGGATTCACACGCTGGATCCGTCGGCCGCTGGGTGACCGGATTGCGGAACGCGCGGGCGATCTCGATCTGACGTTGATCCGTGCGGCGAGCGAGAGCGCCGGAAGCGAACGTCGCAGACCGCTCGATGCCGGCGCAAGCGCCTGGCGCGACGCATTGAGCGCGGCCCGCGAGCGACGCTCGCCGCCGGCTGCGTATGGGTGGGCGCTGGCGATCTGCGCGGTCATCACGCTGGTCGCGAGCCAGCTTGAGAATCGCATCGATCTGACGAACCTCGTCATGCTGTATCTGCTCGGCGTGATTTTCGCGGCGGCGAAACTGGGCCGCGGCCCGGGCGTCGTGCTGTCGTTCCTGAGCGTGGCCGCGTTCGATTTCTTCTTTGTGCCGCCGCGCATGTCGCTGTCCGTGACGGATACGCAATATCTGCTGACGTTCTTCGGCATGCTGCTGACGTCGCTCGTGATCAGCCATCTGACGTCGAGCCTGCGGCGCGAGGCGAGTGTGGCGCGGCGGCGCGAGCAGCGCACGGGCGCGATGTACGAGATGGCCCGCGAGCTCGCCGCCGCGCTTGCGACGGAACAGATCGTCGGCATCGGTAGCCGGCACGTGAGCGACGTGTTCCGGGCGCGTGTCGCGATCCTGCTGCCGGACAGCGCCGATCAGGTGAAGCAGAAGATCGAGGAAACCGACGCCGCCATCACGCTGGAGGGCGCCGCGCTCGATATCGACGTCGGGCAGTGGGTCTACGACCAGCAGAAGCCGGCCGGCCACGGCACCGATACGTTGCCGGCGGCCACGGCGCTGTATCTGCCGTTGAAAGCGCCGATGCGCACGCGTGGCGTGCTCGCCGTCGTGACGCACGACGAGCGTGAACTCGACGTGCCTGAACAGCAGCGCATGCTCGACGCGTTCGCCGCGCAGATTGCGCTGGCGCTCGAACGCGTGCATTACGTCGACATCGCACGCGATGCGCTGGTGAACATGGAATCGGAGCGCCTGCGCAATTCACTGCTGTCGGCGATCTCGCACGATCTGCGCACGCCGCTCACGGCCATCGTCGGTTTTTCGTCGATGCTCGCGCAGTCGCATGAATCGAACGTCGAGCCGAAACCGGGCGATGACCTCGTGGAATCGATTCACGAAGAAGCGCTGCGGATGACCGGCATCGTCACGAATCTGCTCGACATGGCGCGGCTCCAGGCGGGCGGGCTGCAGCTGAACCGTCAATGGTCGCTGCTCGAAGAGACGGTCGGTGCCGCGCTGCGTGCGTGTCGTCGCGTGCTGGCGCGGCATCCGGTGCAGGTGAAGTTGCCGCTCGATCTGCCGTTGCTTCAGCTCGATGCCGTGTTGATGGAGCGTCTCTTTTCGAACCTGTTCGAAAACGCCGCCAAATACGCGCCTCTGGATACGCCGCTCGCGATCGGCGCCGAGCGCATCGAAGAAGACGGTAAACCGTTCGTGCGCGTGAGCGTCGACGACGCCGGCCCCGGTTTGCCGGCCGGCATGGAAGCGCGCGTGTTCGAGAAATTCACGCGCGGCGAGAAGGAATCGGCGAAGCCGGGCATCGGGCTCGGCCTTGCAATCTGCCGTGCGATCGTCGATGCGCACGGCGGTACAATCGGCGCGTTCAATCGCGTGGCGTCCGACGGACGGATCGAAGGCGCGCGCTTCTGGTTCACGCTGCCGGTTGAAACGCCGCCGCCGTCGCCCGAAGGAACGGATGCGCTGGAGTCGCTTGAATCGCTTGAATCGCTTGAATCGCTTGAATCGCTTGAATCGTTCAATGCGCCTGACGTGATCGAAGACGAAGCCGCATTGAAGACATCGAAAGGCACGCCGCCCGCGAGCGCATCAGCCGTGTCACAGTCCACCATTGCGCACGAAACCCCGGCCGAACCCGAGCCGACTCCAAAGCCCGCCCATGAGTGACCCGAGCATCACCGTCGTCCTGATCGAAGACGAAAAGCAGATCCGCCGGTTCGTGCGCACGTCGCTGGAAGGCGAGGGCATGGCGGTCTATGACGCGGAGACTGGCAAGCAGGGGCTCGTGGAAGCGGCCACGCGCAAACCCGATCTGGTGATCGTCGACCTCGGCCTGCCGGACACGGACGGCCTCGACGTGATCCGCGAACTGCGCGGCTGGAGCGAACTGCCGATCATCGTGCTGTCGGCGCGTACGCAGGAAAGCGAAAAAGTCGCCGCCCTCGACGCGGGCGCCGACGATTACCTGACGAAGCCATTCGGTGTATCGGAACTGCTCGCGCGGATTCGCGCCCACATGCGCCGGCGCAATCACGGCGGCGCGAACGAATCACCGCAGATCCATTTCGGCGAGATCACGGTCGATCTGGCATTGCGTCAGGTCACACGCGAGGGTGCGCCGGTCCACCTGACGCCGCTCGAATACCGCCTGCTGGCAACGCTCGTGCGCCACGCCGGCCGCGTGCTGACGCATCGCCAGTTGCTGCGCGATGTGTGGGGGCCGTCGCACGTCGAGAGTCATCACTATCTGCGCATCTACATGGCGCATCTGCGGCAGAAACTGGAGCGCGACCCGGCCCAGCCCGAACATATCGTGACGGAAACGGGTGTGGGCTACCGGCTGGTCGGCGCCAGCTGATCATATGTCTCCGGATATACCGGACCTGCACGGTCAGATTCATCTTGATATAATTACAGACGTGTAAGGACGACCTTGCACGTTCTGTTCAGCGGGGACGACCCCATTTCATCCATGGAGGTCCCTCGTGTCCTGGATTCTTCTTTTGATTGCCGGTTTGCTGGAAGTCGCGTGGGCGGCCGGTCTCAAATCCTCCGAAGGTTTCACCCGCTTCTGGCCGTCGGCGTTCACGCTCGTGACGGCGCTCGGCAGCTTCGTCCTCCTCGCGATGGCCATGCGCCAGTTGCCGCTCGGCACGGCTTACGCCGTCTGGACGGGGATCGGCGCGGTTGGCGCCTTCATCTTCGGCATCGTGATGCTGGGCGAAGCGCTGAGCGTGGCGCGCGTCGTCAGCGCGGCGCTGATCGTCTCTGGTCTCGTCGGGCTGAAGCTGTCGTCGGGGCACTGAGCGCATCGGGTGCCCGTTCGTCGACCGTTCTGACGAGTGGGCATCGCGCAACGTTGGCCTAAGGTCCAGGTCGGTCATTCAGCGGGCTGCGAATCAACGTGGCTATAATGAACCCAGATCCAGTCACAAATAGCCTCGCGCGGCTGGTCTGGCGTCGCTTCGGGTCTGATTGACCGCTCTGGCGCAGCGAGATCCGTCATCGTGCCGGCCAGCGCATTCGCCATGCACGTCGCCATTACGGCGCGTGCGAGCGTGAAGCACGGCACGCGCAGCGCGTCAGGAGGCAACCATGCTTGAACCACTTTCGCTCGCAGCAGGCCTCTCATGGGGCAGCGGCTTGCGCCTCTATCTGACCGTGTTGCTGGCGGGTGTCTTCGAACGGCTCGGTCTTATCCATCTTCCCGAAACGCTTTCCGTGCTGTCGTCGCCGTGGGTGATCGGCGCGGCCGCGATCCTGACCGTTGCTGAATTTCTCGCCGACAAGATTCCTGCGGTCGATTCCCTCTGGGACGCGATTCACACGTTCATCCGCATTCCTGCTGGCGCGATGCTCGCTGTCGGCGCGCTCGGTCACGCCGATCCGGCGCTGCTGACGGTCGCGGCGCTCGCCGGCGGCACGCTCGCCGGCACTGCGCATCTGGCCAAGGCGGGCACACGCGCGCTGATCAATCTGTCGCCGGAACCGGTGTCGAATGTGGTGGCTTCGTCGGCGGAAGATGGGCTTGTGTTCGGCGGCCTGCTGCTCGCGCTCTTCGTGCCGTTTCTGTTCCTGCTGCTGCTGACCGGCTTCCTGATGGCGGCCGCGTGGGCGTTGCCGCGCTTGTGGCGCGGCGTGCAGGGCGGCTTTCGCGGGATGGCGAACCACATGGTGTCGCGCCTTGTCAGGAGCCGGCACGATTGAGCGATTCGCAGCGCATTTCGATCAGCATTCCGGCAGGCGAAAGGGCAGCGCGACGGTTCACGCTGTCTGATCTCATCAGGCAGGCCGGGCGCATGACGCTGCGCGACTGGCGCGCCGGCGAACTGACGATGCTGCTGCTCGCGCTGGTGCTCGCGGTCGCGGCGCTGTCCAGCGTCGGCTTTCTCGCCGACCGCCTGCATCAAGGTCTCGAACGCGATGCGCGACGGATGATTGCCGCCGATTTCATCGTGCGTGCCGATCATCCGGTCGATCCGCAGTTCAGCCGCGAAGCGCAGGCGCTGAAGCTGAACACGGCGACCACCGCCATTTTCCCGAGCATGATCAGTTCGACGCCGGGTTCGAACGCGAACCAGCCGGTGTCGCGGCTCGCCGCGATCAAGGCCGTATCGGACGCCTATCCGTTGCGTGGCGCACTGCGCATCGCGCCCGCGCCCGATGCGCCCGATCACGCCGTCAACGCGATTCCGCCGAAGGGCACCGTATGGGTCGATCAGGCGCTGCTCGATGCGTTGAAGTCGCGGGTCGGCGATGCGGTGAAGGTCGGTAGTCGCACATTTACGATTGGCGCGGTCATCACGCGCGAACTGGATCGCGGATTCTCGTTCGTCAATTTCTCGCCGCGCCTGATGCTGCGCGAAGACGAAGTCGCGTCGACCGGCCTGATTGCGTACGGTAGTCGCGTGACTTATCGGTTGCTTGTCGCCGGTCCGGACGAAGCCGTCGCGCAATTCGCGCAGTGGTCGCATGAACGCGTCGACGGCGGCAAGATGCGCGGCGTCGCGCTCGAATCACTGCAGGACGGGCAGCCGCAGGTGCGCCAGACGCTCGATCGCGCGAGCCATTTCCTCACCCTCGTTTCACTGCTGACGGCGTTGCTTGCCGCCGTCGCGATTGCGATGGCGGCGGATCGTTATATGCGACGGCATCTCGATGGTTGCGCAGCGATGCGTTGCCTCGGCGTCAGCCAGAAGACGCTGCGCTCGCTCTTCACGCTCGAATTCGTCGGGCTCGGTGTGATGGGTGGTGCGCTCGGCGTGGCGCTTGGATTCGGCGGACACCTCGCGTTGTTGTGGTGGCTCGCGAGCCTGATCGACGTCGCGTTGCCGTGGCCGACCGCGTGGCCCGCACTCGAAGGCATCGCGGCCGGTCTCGTGCTGCTGCTCGGCTTCGCGTTGCCGCCGTTGCTGCCGCTGACGCGCGTGCCGCCCGTGCGGGTGCTGCGTCGCGAGTGGGGCGACGAAGGGCGCATCGCGTGGGCGGCATACGCGCTCGGCATCGTGCTGTTCGCGGCGCTGCTGATCGTCGCTGCAGGCGAACTCAAGCTGGGCGGTATCGTCGCGGGCGGGTTCGCGGGCGGGCTGCTCGTGTTCGCGATCATCGCCCGGCTCGCATTGTGGGGCGCATCGAAGCTCGTGCGCAGCGAGCGTCTGAATGCGGGCATCGGCTGGCGATACGCACTGGCTTCGCTCGAACGACGCAGCAACGCGAGTGCGTTGCAGATCACGGCGCTCGGCATCGGACTGATGTGCCTGCTGCTGATCGCGATGACGCGCAACGACCTGGTTGCCGGCTGGCGCAAGTCGACGCCGCCGGATGCGCCGAACGAATTCATCATCGATGTCCAGTCCGATCAGCGCGAAGTTGTCACGCAGTATCTGAATGCGCACGGGCTGCCGGGCACCGAACTGTCGCCGATGGTGCGTGGCCGTCTGATTGCCATCAACGGCAAGCCGGTCAATCCCGATTCGTACAAGACCGAAGACGCGCGGCGCCTGGTGGATCGCGAATTCAACCTCTCGTACACGACGAGCCTGCCCGACGACAACCGCATCGAAGCCGGCACGTGGTACGGCGAGGCGACGAAGCCGCAGATTTCGATCGAGCAGGGTCTCGCGAAGATCATCAATGTGAAGCCCGGCGATACGCTGCGCTTCGACGTGACCGGCCTGCAGATCGACGCGCCCGTCACGAGCGTGCGCAAGCTCGACTGGGGCTCGTTCAAGGTTAACTTCTTCGTGCTGATGCCGCCCTCGTCGTTGCAGGACTTTCCTGCGACGTTCATCACGAGCTTCCATCTGGCGCCCGAAAAGCGCGCGACGATCGACGGCCTGATTTCCGCGTATCCGAACCTCACCGCGATCGATACCGGCCCGATTCTCGCCCAGGTGCAACGCGTGTTGCAGCAGGTGATCGGCGCGGTGCAGTTCCTGTTCGCTTTTACGCTCGCGGCGGGCGTGCTGGTGCTGTACGCGGCGCTCGCCGGCACGCGCGACGAGCGTATGCGAGAATCCGCGCTGCTGCGCGCATTGGGCGCGTCGCACCAACAGGTGCGCGCCGTGCAGGTGGCTGAGTTCGTCGCGGTCGGCGCGCTCGCGGGCCTGATGGCGGCGGTGGGTGCGCAGATCATCGGCTGGGTGCTCGCGACGCGCGTCTTCGACTTTCATCTCGACTTCAACCCGTGGCTGCTGCCGACCGGGATCGCTGCGGGCATCGCGTGCGCGGGCATCGGCGGCTGGCTGAGCCTGCGGCATGTCCTGTCGCGTCCGGCACTGCAATCGCTGCGTGACGCCTGAGGCCTCACGTCCGACACGAGGCCGCATCTGATTTTTCGACTTTCTTCTGTTTTCACGTATGACTGATCCGATCGACGAAGCGCCCGCTCAAACCACGGCGTTCGAACTCGTGGGCGGCGAGACGCGCGTGCGCGAACTCAGCGACCGCTTTTATGACCTGATGGACCTCGAACCGGAATTCGCCGGCATCCGCGCACTCCATCCGCCGACGCTCGAAGGCTCGCGCGACAAGTTCTTCTGGTTCCTCTGCGGCTGGCTCGGCGGGCCGGATCACTACATCAGCCGCTTTGGGCATCCGCGTCTGCGCGCGCGGCATCTGCCGTTCGCGATCGCGTCGGACGAGCGCGACCAGTGGCTGCGCTGCATGGCGTGGGCGATGGAAGACATTGGGCTACCTGAAGCGCTGCGCGAGCGGCTCCTGCATTCGTTTTTCGAAACCGCGGACTGGATGGTCAACCAGAAATCGTTAGTAAAGAAGATGACGTAAGTCTGAGGGGCCGCGGCTTCGACTTCCTCTAGCCTCCACGAGGCATCCTGCTGTGCCCGGATAACTGCTTCATCCAGGACTGCTTCGACTTCGCAGAAAAGTTGCAAATCTGCGTCGCCATAGCCCGCTTTCCAAAGCAGATATGCGAGATATGTGACACGGATTATTTCATTTAGAGAATGGCGGCTTCCTCCGCCTCGACCACAACCGACTAAAGCTAAGTGACAAGCCAACGACTGTTCGCGGACATAGTCGTTAGGTATCGTCTGGCCCAAAGTGCTTGAGAAGCAGCGTAAGGAAGTCCTTGGCGCATCGTTACTCGGAGTGCCTGGTGTATGGCAGTGCGAAGGTGAGGCACGACATCTCGTGGCTCAACGCCTCATCGACATGTCGTATCTGCTTGGCGAGCTGCCATCAATGAGTCGCAACTTTCACCGAAGCGCTATCTCCGCTGCATCACTGGCACCCGACGTGGCTCACCATTTCATCTGACCTCAAGACACAGTGGCGACAGCTATCTCTATCAAAGGACGAGAATGAGAAATGCGACGGAAATGACGTGACGGAAATGTGCACTACACCTCTCGCATGTAAGCATGGTGATGTCCTTTTCTTCACATGTTATGTGTCGACATAGTTAAAGTAGGCTAGTCCATCATCTGGCAAATACCATTGGGCGTTTCCCCAGAAGAGAATCGAGACGCGCATTGGTACCCCGCCTGAACAAAGCAACCCATGTTTGACGTGCCGGGTGAACGGCCCAATGATTCGGAACACTGCTGGAATCGTCGACTTTCCAATCCATTGACCAGGTGTAAACGGATGGTCGGTGCGACTCGATAGGTGTATGCAGCGTCAACCGCGCTCGAGGCGTACTTCTGCGAGGAAGCGCACCTACTGAGCTCCAGGCGAGTGCGCAGTTTGCCCATTTGTGTCCCGCGACCGCCGTCTGCCTGAAGAAAACTCTTTAGCTCCGGCGGGTCGCCCTCTTCGGTTTAGGTCGGGGCCCGACATTGTCCCGAGTGGCACCAACGTACGCTTCTATTATCATGGAGACGCGAACCGGAGACTCCCATGTGCTACTCGGCCCAGATTCAAGCTGACTATCGCAAGTTCGTACGGATGTTTGGCGCGACGATGAGCCTCAAGGAATTCGCGCGCCTCTTTTTCGAGCGAGCGGAGGGCAGCAAAGCGAAGATTCCGAAGGCTATGGAAGATGCGTTTTCGGAGCCTCAGTCCGATGCCGAGCGCGAGGTGAAGGCGCTCATCGACCGGTTTAACGCGGAGCAGGTGGCGAAGCTCGAGCAGGACCTGTTCAAGCAGCGCACTCGCCTGGCGGACGCCGAGCGTTCACTTCAGACCAAGGTGACGAAAGCCGCCGCCGAAAGCCAGCGAATAGCCACCGACAAAATCGCCTGGACCCGCGGCAAGCTTGACGACATACAGCGGACCGAGCCGAAGGCCCCCGATTCGCGCATCTTCCCTGGGCACTACGCGCCAGTGATGGTAATGGAGAACGGACAGCGCGTCATAAAGCCCATGCGCTATCAGTGCCGCATTGCGGGCAAACCGGCGTCGTATGACGTCAAATTCCCCGGAACCTATAACGCCCGAAGAGACAGCTTGGAAGGTTTTTGGAAGCCGCTGTTCGGTTACTCGCACGGCATCCTTGTCGTCAATGCGTTTTATGAAAACGTCAGCCGCGCAAAGATGGAGGGGCGAAACGTTGCCAAAGGTGAGAGAGACGAAAACGTTGTTTTGGAGTTCCGGCCGAATCCGGCGCACGACATGCTTGTTGCCTGTTTATGGTCGCGCTGGTCTGCACCGGGCGAGCCAGACTTGCTCTCATTTGCCGCCATCACAGATGAGCCGCCCCCAGAGATTTCTGCAGCGGGGCATGACCGCTGCGTTATTCCGATAAAACCAGAGAACTTAGACGCGTGGCTCAACCCGAACGCATCCGACCTTGCGGCGTTGTATGCAATTCTGGACGACCGTGACCGACCTTACTACGAACACCGACTGGCGGCATGACTGCCATCACTTTGCTCCGCGATAATGGCTTGGCTAAATCGAGCCGCACAGTTCCTCGCGCAACTGCAGTTGTCAGCCACGACCGCTCGCAATTTTTGGCAACTCACGAATGGACCTTTGGATTCAACCTTGTGCGCGATGTGCTGACCTATACGGCAACTCGGCCGCTGAGCCGCCGCATCAAGACCCCACGCTCAACGGCGCCGGCATGATGAAAGATGTGCGAGTAGAAGAGCACTACACCCGCGCTCGCTGTCGCGCGGTGTTTGCGCGAATTCTTGTCGGACCGCCGGCGCGGCAGATTTGGATGCTGCTAAACGCCGGTCAGCATTGACGCAATGCTTGCTCAATCTCGAAGGAGCACGAGTACCCTCACGCCTGGATTTCACCAGATCGGAAGGACGCTGCGATGGGTACAGCGTGGAGTGTCCACCCAGTTCGACGACGACAACGCACCGGTCTATTCTGCATTCCTCCCCTGCGAACGCCGGGACTTATTTAAATGGGCAATTGCACTATGAGCTCTGGACGAGCTGTAGCTGGAATCGATATTGGCGGAGACCGGAAGGGGAATCATCTGGTTATCTTGCGTGGTACCCAGATTGTGTGCAACCTCCGCAAAGAAGCGCCGGGGCATATGCTCGAAAAATGCTTCGAATTTGAGGTAGCGGCGGTGGGCATTGACGCACCCTGCAGGTGGCGAATTGGCGAGGCTGGCAGGCAAGCTGAGAAGTCTCTTGCTCAGCAAAGAATCTTTTCATTTGCCACACCGACTCGCGAAATGGCCATGTCCAGCAAAAGCGGATTCTACGGGTGGATGTTCAACGGCGAGCGTGTATATGACGCATTCGCTCCACACTTTCCTCTTTTCAAGAATGGTGAAGAAATCGGTGACCGGGTGTGTTTCGAGACGTTTCCCCACGCGATAACTTGCGCCTACCTTGGGAAGGAAGTCGCATCAGCGAAGAAAAAGGGAACTCAGCGCCGAGAAATCCTCAAACATGAAGGAGTTGAAACAACGCCGCTGAGGTCTATCGACGACGTTGATGCGGCGCTGTGCGCGTTGACGGCAAATTATCTACTTGACGGAAGAGTCGAAGCGTACGGCGATGAGCTAGGGGGATTGATCGTGGTGCCTACTCCCGCTGTTCACGACAGGCGAGTTAGTTCAGACCTTTCCCAAGACTGAACTAATACGGCTGATGCAATAGCGGCGCCATGTGTCCCTTGAGTCCGTTAGGCACAGACTTGAGCTCCCTCACGGGCGACGGCAGTTTTAATAGCGGCAATCACATTCCAGGAGGACGGGTGTATCTGAGACGAAATTTGGTCTTGTTGCTGTCAATGGCAGCGTTTGGATCGACCGCGGCATGGGCGAGCGATATTCGATGTGCGACCACGCGACAACCGGCGGAACGCGTGATATGCGACCACGCCATCCTGAACAATGAATACGACGATGTCTTCGCGCAGCAGCAGGCTCTGCTGAGCAGTGGAAAGCTCTCACCCGAACAACTCGCTCACTGGCGGCAATCGCGCAACGCCTGCAGTGACGTCCACTGCATCGACGGCGTATTTGCTCGGTGGGCGGCGGTGGCCAAGTCTGTCGAAACCAATTCCCGCGCTGCAGTGGCTCCGGTTATGGCCTCGGCTACTGCCATGGCTCCTGTCGGACCTGCTTCGGAAGCAATCGTCCTTCCCGCATCCCAGGCCTTGCCGACTTCGGAAGCATCTCTGGTGCGCCAAGGGAGTGCCGCCGGCGTGGCGCTTCCGAAACCCGTGGAGACACAAGCCTCTTCGCCTACGGTCGCGTCTACTCCCTCGGGCGCGAGTGAATCGCGTGGCACGACCGGCATGAGCGCCGGTCTGATGACGGCATTGCTTGTCGCCGTTGGATTCGGCGCACTCTTCCAACGCCGAAGGAGGAGCGGTGGAAGCACCGGGGAACCACCAAGTAATGTTCGCGGCAAGGACAAGCCTTGAGCGGACCGCATAGAAGGGCATGGAGCGCGGCGACGCAGTGTTGTGATTTTCGGTGATACGCCGCTCCAGTCAATGTACTAGCCTTTCCTAGCGAGACCGTGGCATATTGCGACCACATTTATGAGGAGGCCACCTGATGGCAACGACTTTGGAAGCAATGCAGGCGAAGATTAAAAAATTGCAGGCCCAAGCGGATGCGCTGATTGCAAAGCAATCGTCGGGCGTCATCGAAAAGATTCGCGAGTTGATGGCGAAGCACGGCCTGACCACCGCTGACATTGACGCGCACGCTGGCGGCAAGCAACGCGCCACGAAGGCAGTTGCCAGGACCACGAGCAAAGGTAGCGCTGCTGCGGTCAAGTATCGCGACCCGAAGAGTGGTGCAACCTGGACCGGACGTGGCCGGGCACCAGGTTGGATTGCCGCCGCGAAGAACCGAGACAAATTCTTGTTTGACGGAAGTACGGCGATGGCGAAGCCGGCTCCCGTCAGCGAAGCGAAGGCTGCTGGCAATTATGTTCGCGGTCCGCAGCCGGCGATGTATCAGGACCCAACATCGGGCGCGACATGGAGCGGCCGCGGTCGTGCGCCGGCGTGGCTGGCTGCTGCCAAAGACCGCAGCGAGTTTCTGATTGATGGCGACAGCACGGCGGCCGATGCGAAACCGGCGGTCACGAAGGCTGTTGCGAAGAAGGCCCCGACGGCGAAGAAAACTGCTGCCAGGAAGGCCGTGAGCGCAAAGGCGCCGGCCAAGAAAGCAGCAGCGAAGAACACCGTGCCGGCTGCAGTCAAGAAAGCGCCGGCAAAGAAAGCGCCACGCAAGACAGCAGCCGTGACTGCTCCGGTGGCCACAGTCGAGTCCGGCGCCGAGTTGACGACCTGAGCGCAGTTGGCAGTTGCCCGGTGGACTAGCGATTCTCCAGGCCCACCGGGCAAGCAAACGACACGACGTTTTATTGCGCCTGGGCTGCCTGACGTTGCGCGGCTTGCTGTTGAGCGTGCTGCTTCGCAAGGTGCCTGCCGACCATGCAGCCACCTACCGCACCAACGACAGCGTGGTGCCCCGCGTAATGCCCAGCGACCCCGCCTACCACCGCGCCCTTGAGGCAGCCTGCGGCGTTTGCCGTGCCTGCCATTGCGAAGGCCAGCGTCGTTGCAATCAAGGCGATTCTTATCGGGCTAGCTTTCATTCGAAGGTACTCTGAGGTTGGATTTTTCGGATGTGGCGCTTTCCGGTGTCGTTTCAATACCCGCGCCAATCACGACGCTCGCGCCACTCGTGCTCACGCCATTCCTGGCGGCGCCATTCACGTTCACGCCACTCACGACGCTCGCGCCATTCCCGGGCACGCCAGTCGTCACCGCCGTACGCGACGGCGACAGGTGCGGGAGCATACACGACGGGAGGTGGCGGTGCGTACACCGGCTCTGCCGGCGCATACACGGCTCCGGGGATGCCCAGTCCGATGGCGACGTCGACGTGCGCCGATGCTGCCGTTGATGCCGCCAGAACCGCCAGACCAAGTGCTGCGCCAAGTATCTTCTTGTTCATCTTCGCTACTCCTCGCACATTCGAGTGCAATGTCAGTGACTACGGCTCGAAGTGTAGGTTGCGATGCTGGACACAGGTGAAACGCCGGTGCGAGATTGGTAACACGGCATTACTAGCGCCGGAGTACCGCGTGCGCGATATGCCGTCAGGACCTGCAGTTGCGAACCCGAGCATCAAGTTGGAGCCGCTTATGTATGTCCGCGACCGCCTCGGGCATATGAACGTGCAGACGACGATGGTGTACCTCGACCAAATTGAGCGGCTCGTGGGCGCAGAGGCGCTTTCGATGATGGAGGAGTTCGACCGTCTCTACGACGTAACCCCGGTGCTGCTCGCACACAGCGTCAGCACATCGTCTTCGAACTGATAACCCGGGGAACAGTCAATGGCGAGGAAAAAGAACTATCAAGCCAATTCGCTCCGCCGAGGCAAAAAGTTGCTTCAAACGCGAGCTATCCCTGTTCGCGATTTGGACGAACTGCTCCTGCCAATTCAGCGCTCTAAGCAGGTCCCACGAGAACTTGGTGTTCCTTTACCTTCTGCGGCACAAAGGGCGGCCTACGCAAAGTCGGGGATAATCTCGTGAAGCCGACTGGCAAAAACGCGACTCGTGAGCCTCGGCCGCGCAACCGGGACAAGACGAAGGAGGAACTACAGTCTGCGGTTTTGCGGGTCAAGAATAAAGGCCTGAAAATGAGCATATCAGCGGTCGCCGCCGAGGCGGGGGCGAGCCCAAGCCTCATCCACAACACTTACCCCGACCCCGCTGAAGACATTCGAGCCCTGGTTGGTCGTTCCACGCGCCATCAGCGCGATATCAAGGCAGCAGAGCTTGCCGAGGCGCGTGCCGAGCCGAAGGAACTACGAGAGCAGCTTAAGGCGGCGCAAAGTGATATCGCCACCCTTGCGTCCATTAACGAGACGCTCCGCGACGAGATAACCTCTCTCCAGGCTCAGGTTGCTGGAAAAGTTTTCGTGATGCCCAATCGAAAGGGGGGCTGAGACAGCGATGCCGTGTTGTATCTGACGTGAGTCACCTCTGGGACGCGCAATATGCGTGGGCATAACCAACGGTTGCTGGCGAAGTGAAATACGGAACGGAGTTATGTTTCACTGGGTCTGGACGGGGCGGTCCGGCGTAGACGAAGTCATCCGTGGAGAAGACGAGTCTCATGCCCCGGAGTTCGGCAGTATGGCAACTGCCTTCCGGAATAGAACTCGCCCTTTTCCACTCAGCTATTTAGCAACAACTAACAGTAAGTAGTCTTCACAGGAGCTGGATGCGTAACCGGCCGGATTGATCCGGCTGCGCGTCTGTCTGCCAGTTGGCGGCGGATAACACGTTGCGCCGCGCTCTGCGTGACCTGGAGTGCCGCGGCGCGGCCGCAACTGGCCTGTTTCAACAGCCAGTACAGTCCGGTCGTCCTGGCCATGCGGCTGACTTTCGGTGCCGCCGACCGCCCGGCATAATGGGTTTTTGCGGAACAACGAAGGGATTCATCATGACGACGCGCGCGCTGTTTCGCGACGATGCCTATCTCACGCAATGCGAAGCCACGATTACCGCCGTGGACGAGCAGGGCATCCATCTCGACCAGACGGTGTTCTATCCGCTAGGCGGCGGCCAGGCGGGCGACGCCGGCACGCTGACGCTCGCCGACGGCACGCGTCTTGTTATCGCGGACACCCGCAAGGCGAAGTTCGAAGGCGCCACGCCCGATGACGCCGTGCATGTTCCCGCGCCCGGTCAGGAAGCGTTGCTGGCGCGCTTTCAGCCGGGTGAGCGCGTGACAGCCGACATCGACTGGGAGCGTCGTTACCGGCACATGCGTCTGCATACGGCGAGTCATCTGATCTGCGCAGTGCTGCCGTATCCGGTGGACGGCTGCAGCATCACGAGCGAATACGCGCGTCTGGATCTTGCGACAGTCGAGCCGATCGAACGCGAGATGATCGAAGCGCGTCTCGCCGAGCTGGTCGGCGGCGCGCATGGCGTCTCGACGCAATGGATCACGGATGAAGAAATGGAGCAGCGTCCCGAACTCGTTCGCACGATGAGCGTGAAGCCGCCGATGGGGCTCGGGCGCGTGCGTCTGTTGCGCATCGAAAATGTGGATCTTCAGCCGTGCGGCGGCACGCACGTGCGCAACACGGAGGAAATCGGCGCGTTACGTGTGGCAAAGCTGGAAAAGAAGAGCGCGCGCACGCGGCGCATCGTGCTGGAGTTTGTGTGAGCGCGTGGCCGGATGAACGGCTGCTGCGTCGCGCAGGGAGACGTTCGTGTCGCCACGCCGCCTGCGTCGTTGACGGTTAAGGCTGACCTGTGGCCGGCGTGCGCACGAAAACGCTCAACAGTTCGTCGGTATCGCCGGGCCGCGCACCTGACCAGTACGGCTGCCAGTCGCTTGACAGAGGGCGCGTGGCGTGTCGGCCGCCTTGCACAATGAGCCACGTGCATTCCGTGCTGTCGGTGTCCTTGACGGGCATGTGTTCAACGCCGGCGAAGTAATACAGCATCGGCGCTTCCGATTCACCCAGCCCGATACTCGCCATGCAGTCGCCGTCGTTCCAGTCCATGTCGAGGTGCGTGCGCAGGTCTTCGAACACCGAACGATAGCTTTTCGCCTCATCGAGCCACGGCAGCAGGAGCGTGCTGACGAGACCCCATGCGACGATCGCGCCGAGGCACCAGCTCAACGCGCCGCGCCATAGGCCTGCATGTTTGAGCGCCGGCAGCAGCCACAGCCAGCCGGTCGTCAGCAGCAGCGCTGAACCGATCAGTACCGGCCGCATCGGCATCACCCAGTCGAGCGGCAGCCAGCGGCCGAGCAGATGCACGCTCGCATGGGCGTTGACCGGCCCCGTCATCGTCGACCAGACGGTCCATGCGAGCGCGGCGAAGGCGCCGAAAAGCACGCGGCTCGTCATATCCCAGAAGAAATGGACACGTTCCGGTACGCGTTCGACGCCCTGTATGGCGAGCAGCGCCAGCGGTGCGATGAACGGCAGGATATAGACCTCACGCGCAGTCGCCGACATCTGCAGGACGAGCACGCCGATGCCGGCGAAGAGCGTCGGCAGCGCGATCTTCGGATCGAGCAGATGGCGCCATCCGCCGGGCAATCGTGCCGCGAGCGCGATGAGCGCGAGCGGGCTGACCGGGAAACCGACGGTCAGGAGCGCGCGCAGTATGAAAAACCGCGTGTCGTTTTCCGAGCCAAGCTCGGCCACAGAAAACCCGAAGAAGCGGCCGACGTTGTTATCCCACAGCCAGACCTTGAACAGCTCTGGTGAGCGCGTGTAGAAACAGGCCGGCCAGATCAGCGCAAACGGCGCGAACACGAGCGCGGCGAGCATCAGCGAACGCGCAAAGCTGCGCGTGCGGCACGCGGGATAGAGCAGCATGACCGCCGCCGTCGTCGCACCGAACACGAGTGGCACAAAGAGGCCCTTGGCCATCAGCGAGACGCCGACGCCCGCGCCGAACATCACCGCCGCGTGCTTCGCAGCCGGCTGCGGAGCGTCGTCGATCGTGCGAAGCTGCGCGCACACGAGCTCGAACAGTCCGCAAAAGCCGAGCGCTGCGCCCGCCATCAGCGCGACGTCGGTCATCATGTCGTGCGCGTGCTTGATCACGACAAGGCTGCTCGCGAAGAGCGCAATGCCGCCGATCACGCGGATATCGAGCCAGCGTTGTGCGCCGGTTCCAGCACGCACCAGGCGCGCCGTGCAGAACAGCGTGGCGGCCGAGAAAAGCGCGCTCGCAAGGCGGGCGGCGTCGTGCAGCGGCAGATAGCGTCCGAACATCCACGCTAGGCCTGCGGCGACCCAGTCATAGATGGGCGGCTTTTCGACGAAAGGCTGGCCGGCGTTGGTCGGCACCACCAGGTCGCCGGTTTCGAGCATGTGCTGGACGATGCCGACTGTATAGGTTTCGTCCTGCTTCCACGGGTCGTGCCCGAGTGTGCCCGGCAGCACCCACGCACACAGCACCGCGATGGCGATGATCCAGATGACGGAGCGCGACCATTCGATCCGGCGAACCGGGCTCGCGGACGTGGCGGGTGAAAGCGGAGCGGCCGGGTTTCCAGCCATCAGCAGCGGGGTTGCCGCGCCGGTTCGCGCATCGCTCGCGACGGCGGCGCCTGTCGCGTGAACGCGCGCAGGATGTGGCTTTGGGTGATCCATTGCGAAAGTCTCTGGTCGCCGCTGCGACCCTGCGGTCCGCGAGTGGTTATGCGTGTCGTCCGTGTCGTCTGGTAGCGCCACGTGTAGTCCTGGCTCGCGCATTGCTCCGCGAGACCCGGCGACATTCTATGCGCCATTTATTACGAAGGGTTACAAAGCGCGCAAGGATTCTGAAATACGGCCGCGCGGACGCGACTATGCCCCGGCAGAAAGCCAGAAACAGAGTGGAGAGGGTAGCGTCAGCGTCCCGCGCTGACGTCCAGCAGCGCGCCGTTTACATACGACGCCGCATCGCCCAGCAGCCACACAATCGCTTCGGCCACTTCGTCCGCGCTGCCGGCGCGTCCGAGCGGCGTTTGCGCGCCGAGCACCGCGGCGCGGTCCGGGCGACCGCCGCTCGCATGAATCTCGGTGTCGATGAGTCCTGGACGCACCGCATTGACGCGCACGCCCTGCGGGCCGAGTTCCTTCGCAAGGCCGATCGTCATCGTATCGATCGCGCCTTTCGAGCCGGCATAGTCGATGTATTCATTCGGCGAACCGAGCCGCGATGCCGCCGACGATACGTTCACGATCGCACCGCCATCGCCGCCGCGATCCTTCGCCATCCGCCGCGCAGCTTCGCGCGCGACCAGATACGCGCCAAGTACGTTGACGTCGAACACGCGCTTCAACCGTGCGGCATCCATGTCGGCGAGTTGCATCGACGGCGCGACGATGCCCGCGTTATTGACCACCGCATCGATGCGTCCGAACGCATGCACGAGCGCGTCGAACATCGCGATGACGGCGCTTTCATCGGCCACATCGCCCGGAATGACGCGCGCATGACCGCCGGCGCGGCCGACTTCAGCGGCGGTTTCACGCGCGGCCGCTTCGTTGTGTGCGTAATTGACGCCGACCGACCACCCACGAGCGCCCAGAAGCCGCGCGGTAGCGCGTCCGATACCGCGGCTTGCACCTGTGATCAGAACGACCTTGGTCATGGCAGAAGTCTTTGGAGAGCGTCAGCGATCAACGCAGCGTAAAACACAAATCAGACGACTTCGCGGTTATCGGCCCACTTGTCCCGCGCGGGCGGCTGGTAGCGTTGCAGCTTGCCGATCAGCGCCATGGGGTCTGCGTCGATCTGCAGAATGTCGAAGTACGTCTGGCGCATGAAGCCTTCATCCACGGTGTGACGCAGGAGCGACACCAGCGGATCGTAGAAGCCGTCGATATTCAGCACGGCCACCGGTTTCTGGTGGTAACCCAGTTGCGCCCACGTGAACACCTCGAACAGCTCTTCGAGCGTGCCCGCGCCGCCCGGCATCGCGACAAACGCATCCGACAGGTCAGCCATCATCTTCTTGCGCTGATGCATGTCGGGCACGACGTGCAGTTCGGTCAGCCCGTTGTGGCCGACTTCCTTGTTCACCAGCAACTCGGGAATCACGCCGATCGCACGACCGCCAGCCGTCATGACTTCGTCGGCGATCACGCCCATCAGGCCGACCTTGCCGCCGCCGTACACGAGCGCGAGGTCCGCTTTAACGAGTGCCCGTCCGAACGCCTTCGCAGCTTCGGCGTAAAGGGGTTTGGCTCCATCGGAGGAACCGCAATATACGCAGACTGCCTTCATGCTCAACTGTCCTTCGATTCATTGCGCGGCAGAGCGCCGTCTTTGGGAGGAAGGTAATCGTAGAACTCGCGCTTCGGCAGCTTGCCCGAGACGAGATCGTCGAAGATCTGTCGCGAGCGGCCGCGCAGATACGGCGCCATCAGCGAAATGATCTGCACGCTGACCTGATGCAGCTCGACGCGGATCGCTTCCTGCTCGTTGTATTTGCGCGGGTTCATCACGAACTGGTACGACAGCCAGTACGTGGCGATCACACCGATGTTGGTCGCGATCACGTGCAGTTCGTCGGGTGTCGCGACCATCTCGCCGTCCGTCACCAGCTGCTCGCAGAACTGGCTCGCAAAACGCACCTTGTGGCTGATGATCTGCTTGAAGTGCGTCTCGAGCGTGCGGTTACGCGCAAGCAGGTCGTTCAGATCGCGATACAGGAAGCGGTAGCGCCATGTGAAATCGATCATGTACTGCAGATACGACCACATTTCGTCGATGGTCGCGCGGTGATCGTCGGGGAAACGCAGACGCTTTTCGATCTCCTGCTCGAACTGGCTGAAGATGCTGTTGATGATGTCGTCTTTGTTGCGGAAGTGGTAGTACAGGTTGCCTGGACTGATCTCCATTTCCTCGGCAATCGTCGTCGTCGTGACGTTCGGCTCGCCGATTTCGTTGAAGAGCTTCAAAGAAAGTTCGAGAATCCGTTCGCGGGTGCGGCGGGGAGGTTTGGCTTCCATGTCGTCCGGCCCTGGTTTGGCCGGGTTGGTGCGCGGCAACAACTGCTGCGAATTCCACCCGGACGCGGTTGGTATTGTCAAAAAATGGATCGTTCGATTATAAACCGGACGTTAATTGACCAGGGTTACCGGGGTTACAGGGTTATCAGGCGAGATTCAGATGGGCGCCCGCGCGCCGATGGGATCGGCGTCAGCGGGGACTAGCGCCATGCTTCGATCCAGCGAAGCACGAGCGGGGTAAGGACAAGTCCCCACGTCATCAGGCACATCACCAGCGCGACCATCACAGCCGCGCTGCCGAGGTCCTTGGCGCGGCGCGACAATTCATGCCGTTCGAGCGAAATGCGGTCGATTGCGGCTTCGACGCTCGAATTCAGCAGTTCGACGATCAGCACGAGCAGCACGGAGCCGAGCAGCAGCACGCGCGCGACGGGCTCGACCGGCACGATCAGGCCGATCGGCAGCAGAATCGCCGCGAGCGTCAACTCCTGGCGGAACGCGCTTTCTTCCCGGATCGCGACCTGAAAGCCGGCGAGCGAGTTCTTCATCGCGTGCCAGGCGCGCGTCAGGCCGCGATTGCCTTTGTACGGATTGAACGGCAAAGGCGCGAGCGGATCGTCCGGGCCCAGCGGCTCGCCGTGCGTTTCTGTGTCCGTCTGCATCGTGCCGCCTTTGCCATGCGGACGAGGGTGCGGATGCGACTGCGAATGCGGCTGTGACTCGTCGTCGAACGGATCAATGCCGTTTGCGTTGGCAATGCCGTTGGTGATGGCGCCGTCGGCGTCCGCAGGATGAGGGCGCGCCGCATCACGCGGCGCGCGAGGCGCGTCCGCGGACGGGCGCCGGACAGAGGAGGTTCTGGCCTGCATGGTAGGCGGTGCGCGACGCATCATGCGGCGGCGCTTTCCTCGCTGAACGACGCGCGCGGCAGCGGCTTCAGATGCGCCGCGAACTGTTCCGACGCCGCGCCCCACGAGAAGCGTTCCGCCCACGCACGCGCATGGTTGCGATCGATCTTCAGCGCTTCGAGACACGCTTCGCGCAGGTCTTCGTTCATTGCGCCCGCGCCGCCATCGCCCAGCACATCGATCGGGCCCGTGACCGGATATGCCGCGACCGGTGTGCCGCACGCGAGCGCTTCGAGCAGCACGAGACCGAACGTGTCGGTGCGGCTCGGGAAGACGAAAACATCGGCGGCGGCATACACCTTCGCGAGTTCAGCCTGCGTCAGCACGCCCAGATAGTTCACCGTCGGATAGCGCGATTTCAGTTCCGCGAGCGCGGGACCTTCACCGGCCACCCATTTCGAGCCCGGCAAATCGAGCTTCAGAAACGCCTCGACATTCTTTTCGACCGCCACGCGTCCGACGTACAGGAAGATCGGCCGTGCGCTGTTGAGCACCTTCGAGTCCATCTGGTGAAAGATGTCGAGATCGACGCCGCGCGTCCATAGCACGACGTTCGTAAAGCCGAACTTTTCGAGGTCGGCCTTCACGACCGGCGTCGGCGCCATCACCGCGAGCGACGGCTTGTGAAACCAGTGCAGGAATTTATACGTGGCGGCGAGCGGAATGCCGAAGCGCGCCTGCACGTATTCCGGAAAGCGCGTGTGATACGCGGTCGTGAACGGCAGCTTGTGCTGGATCGCATACGCGCGCGCCGCGAGGCCAAGCGGACCTTCGGTGGCGATGTGCAGCGCGTCCGGCGCGAATTCGTCGATACGCTGGCGCAGGCGCTTTTTCGGCAGCAGCGAGAGACGGATCTCGGGGTACGTCGGACACGGAATCGTGCGGAATTCGAGCGGCGTCAGCAGATCGACGCGATGACCGAGCGCGGTCAGTTCGCGCGTCGTGTTCTTCAGCGTACGGACGACGCCGTTGACCTGCGGTTCCCATGCATCGGTGACAATCATGATCTTCATCGTTCTGGCCCAGGTGAAGTGAAGGGGTGACGCGTGTTCAGCAGGTTTTGATGTGATGCACGTTATGCGGCAGTAGCCCGGGCCTTTTGCGTGCCTGCTTCCGGCGAGCGCATCACGGTCCAGTAGATCACCTTGAGTTCGCCTTCGAACGTCTCGACGAGCGCCGACAGACTCTCGACCCAGTCGCCGTCGTTGCAGTACAGCACGCCGTCGATATCGCGGATCTCGGCCTTGTGGATGTGTCCGCAGACCACGCCATCGCAGCCGCGGCGGCGCGCTTCGTCGGTCATCACGCGTTCGAACGACGAGATGAAGTTCACCGCGTTCTTGACCTGATGCTTCAGGTATTGCGACAGCGACCAGTACTGGAATCCGAGCCGGCTGCGAATCCGGTTGAACCAGCGGTTGAGCAGAAGGATCAGCGTGTACAGCGAGTCGCCGAGATAGGCGAGCCACTTCGCGTGCTGGATCACGCCGTCGAACAGGTCACCGTGCGTGATCCACAGACGCTTGCCGGCGAGCGTCGTGTGGAAGGCTTCGCCGCGCACGTGGATGTCGCCGAACGCGAGGTCGCAAAACTGGCGCGCGCCTTCGTCGTGATTGCCCGGCACGTAGATGACCTGCGTGCCTTTGCGCGCCTTGCGCAGGATCTTCTGCACGACGTCGTTGTGCGCCTGCGGCCAGTACCAGCCTTTCTTTAACTGCCAGCCGTCGATGATGTCGCCGACGAGGTACAGGTATTCCGATTCGTTGTGACGCAGGAAATCCAGCAGATAGGGCGCCTGACAGCCGCTCGAACCCAGGTGGATGTCCGAGAGCCAGATCGTGCGGTAACGATGCGTCGCGTCGTGGTCATCTTCGTGATGGCTTGCGCCCGTCACCGGTATCGACGGGGGATGGGGCAGCGGAATCGTATTGCCGGGAAGGGTGCCCGGTCCGAAAGCGACGGGGTCGACGCCGGGGCCGGTCTGGCGGAAGAGGGAAGTCGCGGACGTCTGGTTGTCCATGGCTCACGCGTCGGGTTGCGGTACGTGCATTCGGCCATCGGCGTGTGTCGGTGCCGTGACAGTCACGAGAAGTTCTTATTACGGCGTGCGGCAGCGCATCCTTGCGTGGCGGGAATACAACCGTTGTGCATTGCGACGTGTGCGCGTTCGCGCGGCATCAACTGCCGGTGAAAGTGTCGCTATGGACCGTGTTGTGGATGGTGCCGCTCGACGGCCTCGCGATTGGCGCGCGTGTTCGCGTGGCCGGCGTGTCCGGCGCGTCTAGCGCGTCACTTCGATAATCCGCGTGCCGGCGAGCCGGTCGTGCAGAAACTGGCGGCTCGCGCCGAACCGCCCGGTGGCCGCCCACAACACGAACCAGACGGCAGCAGCGACGAGCGTCTGCGGCACGGCCAGTCCCAGCAGCGGATGCAGCGCGAGCGGCGGCAGAAACCACAACCACGCAAGCACGTAGCGCACGATCGCGCGAGCCGTCGAAACAGGTGCGCCGTCAGCGCTGACGAGGCGCAGGCGCCAGGTTTTCATGGGCAGCGTCTGTCCGCTGTGGGTCCAGAACCAGACGAAATACAGGCCGACCACCAGCCCAACCCACGCGGCGAGCAGGTTGTGATGCGTGAGGCCGTTGCGTTGCTGCGTCAGCGTGCTGAACAGATAGCCGGCGAAGAACACGATGCCGAACAGGATGACGCCTTCGTAGAGCATCGTCGCCAGCCGGCGACGCACGGTCGGAGCGGATGCGGGGCGATCCGGAGTCAGGTCGGCGGTGGCGGGCGGGCTGGACACGGATCGTCGGACGAAAGAGAAGGGCTCAGGAGCCGTTGAAGATCGACGGCGCGTCAGCGGGCGAGACAGGTTGCGGCGTCGCCGGAACAAAGCCGCCAGCGGGCGCCGTACCCGGCGGAAGGACCGCCGGCGCGGGCAAAGGAGCGCCAGCCGCCGCTGCCGACGCGACCGGGCCGCTCGCGCCGCGGGCGTTCACAAGCCGGTCGATGTCCTTGAGTTCGGTTTTGCCCGTCGGCGGCGCGCTGACGACGGTCGGCCGGCGCTTGTGCTCGCTTGCCGCCAGCCGCTCTTTTTGTTCTTCCGACAACTGCTGATACGCCTTCCACGCGTTCTGACGTGCTTCGCGCGGCAGTTCTTTCGACGCCTGATAGTTTTCCCGCGCGACACGCCGTTGTTCCGGCGTCATGCGGGTCCATGCGGTCATCTGTTCATGGAGTCGCTTCTGCGCTTCAGGCGACAATTTCGCGTAACGCGACGCGATCTTGATCCATTTGCGCTTGCGCGCGTCGCTGAAGGTATCCCATTGGCCGGCAAACGGCGCAAGCGCGATGCGCTCGGCCTCAGTAAGGTGGGACCAGGAAAGCGGGTTGTTGCTGGCAATTCCCGCCAGATCGACACCCAACGAGGGCGAAGACGACGAAGCAGGCGCGCCGGCGACGGGTGCCGCAGCGGACACGGGCTTCGGATGGAAACGTGGCCAGGTGGCGGCGAACGACACGAGGATCGCGATCACGCATCCGGAGACAACGGCGAGGCCGCGCTTGTAACTCACCCGATCGACCTCCGGTCAGCGCGCGCGCGACAGATACGCGTTGAACCCGTGATCGAGGTACGCGTTGAGCGGCAGGTCGTCGCTGAGCATGGCGGCGTCGATATCGGCGAGTTCGGCGGTGCGCTGCTGGTCTTCCCAGTAGGCGATCGCCACAAGGCTCACGACCAGCGCGGCAAGCGGCCACGCGAGCGCGAAGCGGCGCAGCGGCGAGCGGCGCGGCGCATTCGCCGGGCGGAATTCGGGCGCCGGCGCACCGGCAGACATGCTGGCAGCAGCGCCAGCGAGAACCGGCGCGAACACCGGCGCCGATACCGGCTCGGCTTTCTTGCGGGCGAGCGCGGCCTGGCGCGCCGCAGCGAGACGGTCGACGGTAGCGGGCGGAAGACTGGCAGTGGTTTCGTCGAGCGCGCGACGCAGCTGTCGCGCAAACTCGAGTTCTTTCGTATCGGGAGCGGAGCTCATAGCGTGATTCCTTTGGCCTTGAGCGCTTGCGCCAGCGTGTGGGTAGCTCGCGAGCAGTGCGTTTTCACACTGCCTTCGGAGCAGCCCATCGCGGCGGCAGTCTCAGCGACATCCATATCTTCCCAGTAACGCATGAGAAAGGCCTCCCGTTGACGTGCAGGTAATTTCTGGATTTCTTCGTCTATAAGCTGCAGTACCTGTTCGCGCTCCAGCCGCTGTTCGCTGCTCTCGGCGCCTGCCGATCCTTCCTGGGCTTCGAACGTTTCCAGTGGGTCGAAATCGTCGTCGTCGGAACCGCCGAGCGACGAAAACAGGCTGACCCACGTATTTCGCACCTTCTGCCGGCGGAAATAGTCGTGCATCGTATTCTGGAGAATACGCTGAAACAAAAGCGGGAGTTCGGCCGAAGGACGGTCGCCGTATTTTTCGGCGAGCTTGATCATCGCGTCCTGCACGATGTCGAGTGCGGCGTCATCATCCCGCACGGCGTAGACCGTCTGCTTGAATGCGCGCCTCTCGACGCCCGCCAGAAAATCGGCGAGTTCCTTGTCTGATGCCATCCGTTTGGGGGTCGGCGCAACGAGCGTGCGCGTAATCGGTCGAAAAATGTCGTAAAACCCGCGGATGCTAACAAACTTTTGCCCCCGCCAGGGAAAAGAGGGCACGCGCATGCTCCGGCAAAAGCGCCCTGAACCGATGCGTGGCATGCCGCAGCGCGGAAATATCTGCTTGACCAATATCGCGACAGCAGATATCGTCGACGGTTCGCAACATAAGTGACTTGTCTCATTTGAGGTGTGGCCCAAGAAGCTCACCTGTCAAACTGGACGCGCCGCTTGAACCCGAGCCACAAGCCCGGCAGAGAGCACCCGATCAATTTTTTGCCGAAAATTCGAAAGGTGAACAATGAATATGCCCAGCGCGGAATTCTCCACGTCGGATACGACTCCTCCTCACGAAGCTGACTCTATCGGCGCCACCGTGCTCATGCGCGCACTGGCCGACGAAGACGTCGAGTTTGTGTGGGGCTATCCCGGCGGCTCGGTACTCTACATCTACGACGAGCTGTACAAGCAGGACAAATTCCAGCACATCCTCGTGCGCCACGAGCAGGCCGCGGTTCATGCCGCCGACGCCTATTCACGCTCGACCGGCAAGGTCGGCGTGTGTCTCGTGACTTCCGGCCCCGGCGTCACCAATGCGGTGACCGGCATCGCCACCGCCTATATGGATTCGATTCCGTTGGTGGTGATCAGCGGCCAGGTCCCGACCGCCGCGATTGGCCAGGACGCGTTCCAGGAGTGCGATACGGTCGGCATCACGCGTCCATGCGTGAAGCACAACTTCCTCGTGAAGGACGTGCGCGAGCTCGCCGCTACCGTCAAGAAAGCTTTCTACATTGCCCGTACCGGCCGGCCCGGCCCGGTGCTGATCGACATTCCGAAAGACGTGTCGAAGGCGCCTTGCCAGTACGAGCCGATGAAGACCGTTTCGCTGCGCTCGTACAACCCGGTCACGAAAGGCCACTCCGGTCAGATCCGCAAGGCGGTTGCCTTGCTGCTGTCGGCGAAGCGTCCGTATATCTACACCGGCGGCGGCATCATCCTGGCCGACGCATCGCGTGAGCTGAACCAGTTCGCCGATCTGCTCGGCTATCCCGTTACGAACACGTTGATGGGGCTGGGCGGCTACCGCGCGAGCGACAAGAAATTCCTCGGCATGCTCGGCATGCACGGCACGTACGAAGCCAATATGGCGATGCAGCACTGCGACGTGCTGATCGCGATCGGCGCACGCTTCGACGACCGTGTGATCGGCGATCCGGCGCACTTCGCGTCGCGTCCGCGCAAGATCATTCATATCGACATCGATCCTTCCTCCATCTCCAAGCGCGTCAAGGTCGACATTCCGATCGTCGGCGACGTGAAGGAAGTGCTGAAGGATCTGATCGAACAGCTGCAGACGGCCGAGCATGGCCCCGACACCGCGGCGCTTGCCGACTGGTGGAAGGACATCGAAGCCTGGCGCGCGAAAGATTGCCTGAAGTTCGACCGCAAGAGCGAGATCATCAAGCCGCAGTACGTGGTGGAAAAGGCGTGGGAACTGACCGACGGCAATGCCTTCGTGTGTTCCGACGTCGGCCAGCATCAGATGTGGGCGGCGCAGTTCTATCGCTTCAACAAGCCGCGTCGCTGGATCAATTCCGGTGGCCTCGGCACGATGGGCTTCGGCCTGCCGGCGGCGATGGGCGTGAAGATGGCACACCCGGACGACGACGTGCTCTGTATCACGGGCGAAGGCTCGATCCAGATGTGCATCCAGGAGCTGTCGACCTGCAAGCAGTACGACACGCCGGTGAAGATCATTTCGCTGAACAACCGCTATCTGGGCATGGTGCGCCAGTGGCAGCAGATCGAATACAGCAAGCGCTATTCGCATTCGTACATGGATGCGCTGCCTGACTTCGTGAAGCTCGCTGAAGCGTACGGGCACGTCGGTATCCGCGTCGAAAAAACCGTGGATGTCGAGCCGGCGCTGAAGGAAGCGCTGCGCCTGAAAGATCGCACGGTGTTTCTCGATTTCCAGACCGATCCGACCGAAAACGTCTGGCCGATGGTTCAGGCCGGCAAGGGCATCACGGAGATGCTCATGGGTTCGGAAGATCTATAACGACCGTTTCTGACGCCGGCTTCGTCGCGCACGTCTCCACAAAGGGCGAGAGCGGACGAAGCGGCCCGAACCGGCCCGCATACATCGATACATCGACATCTGGAAGAAGCGAAACATGAGACACATTATTTCCGTCCTGCTGGAAAATGAACCGGGCGCGCTGTCGCGCGTGGTCGGTCTTTTCTCGGCACGCGGCTACAACATTGAAACCTTGACGGTGGCCCCGACCGAAGACCATTCGCTGTCGCGCCTGACCATCGTTTCCATTGGCTCGGACGACGTGATCGAACAGATCACGAAGCATCTGAACCGCCTGATCGAGGTGGTGAAAGTGGTCGACCTTACCGAGGGCGCCCATATCGAGCGTGAGCTGATGTTGATCAAGGTAAGGGCGGTCGGCAAGGAGCGTGAAGAGATGAAACGGATGTCGGATATTTTCCGCGGCCGCATCATCGACGTCACCGAAAAGACCTATACGATCGAACTGACGGGCGCGAGCGACAAGCTCGACGCCTTCATCGAAGGGCTCGACGCTACCGCGATTCTCGAAACGGTCCGCACGGGCAGCTCGGGGATCGGGCGCGGCGAACGCATTCTGAAGGTGTAACGCCGTTCGCATCGATCAGGGCCGGATGCGCTTCACGCAAACCCGGCCTGCAGTACACAACACGCAGTACCTGAATCTCTCTGAATATTGCCAAGGAACGAACATGAAAGTTTTCTACGACAAGGACGCCGACCTCTCCCTCATCAAAGGCAAGCAGGTCACCATCATCGGTTACGGCTCGCAAGGCCATGCCCACGCGCTGAACCTGAGCGAAAGCGGCGTGAACGTGACGGTGGGTCTGCGCAAGGGTGGCGCATCGTGGAGCAAGGCTGAGAACGCCGGTCTGAAGGTCAAGGAAGTGGCCGAAGCCGTGAAGGGCGCAGACGTCGTCATGATGCTGCTGCCGGACGAGCAGATCGCCGAGGTCTACGCAAAGGAAGTGCATGCGAACGCCAAGCAGGGCGCGGCCCTCGCATTCGCGCACGGCTTTAACGTGCATTACGGCCAGGTGATTCCGCGCGCTGACCTCGACGTGATCATGATCGCGCCCAAGGCGCCGGGCCACACGGTGCGCGGCACGTACACGCAAGGCGGCGGCGTGCCGCACCTGATCGCGGTCGCGCAGGACAAGTCGGGCGCAGCACGTGACATCGCACTGTCGTACGCAGCAGCGAACGGCGGCGGCCGTGCCGGCATCATCGAAACGAACTTCCGCGAAGAAACCGAAACCGACCTGTTCGGCGAACAGGCCGTGCTGTGCGGGGGTACCGTTGACCTGATCAAGGCTGGCTTCGAGACGCTGGTGGAAGCGGGCTACGCGCCGGAAATGGCGTACTTCGAGTGCCTGCACGAACTGAAGCTGATCGTCGACCTGATCTACGAAGGCGGCATCGCGAACATGAACTACTCGATCTCGAACAACGCTGAATACGGCGAGTACGTGACGGGTCCGAAGATCGTGACGGCCGAAACGAAGAAGGCGATGAAGCAGGTTCTCACCGACATTCAGACGGGCGAGTACGCAAAGAGCTTCATCATCGAAAACCGCGCTGGCGCACCGACGCTGCAATCGCGTCGCCGTCTGACGGCTGAGCACCAGATCGAAACGGTCGGTGCAAAGCTGCGCTCGATGATGCCGTGGATCGCTGCGAACAAGCTGGTCGACCAGTCGAAGAACTAGGCTAGCGCGCTCTTCTATCCGGTTTGTGCGTTCGCAGCAATCGCGAACGCTTCACCGGATGTCCCAAAAGCCGTCCAGGTGTGATGAACCCTGGGCGGCTTTTGCTATCCTACGGTTTTACAAAAATACTGAAGCCACTCATGAATTACCCTCATCCGATCATCGCGCGCGAAGGCTGGCCGTTCATCGCCATCGCGGCCGTCGTTGCGTTGTTGATCCATGCCATCGCGGGGTTCGGCTTTGCATGGCCGTTCTGGCTGATCCTGATTTTCATCGTTCAGTTCTTCCGCGATCCGGCTCGCCCGATTCCCACGCAGGCCAACGCCGTGCTGTGTCCCGCCGACGGTCGTATCGTCGCTGTCGAGACGGCACATGATCCGTACGCGAACCGGGAAGCGCTGAAGATCAGCGTGTTCATGAATGTGTTCAACGTCCACTCGCAACGCTCGCCGGTGGACGGCGCGATTTCGAAGGTCGAATATTTTCCGGGTGCTTACCTGAATGCTGCAGTCGATAAAGCCTCGCTCGAGAACGAGCGCAATGCGCTGGTGATCGAAACGGCTGGCGGCCAGACGGTGACGTCGGTGCAGATCGCAGGGTTGATTGCACGCCGGATTCTTTGCTATGTGCGCGCGGGCGAACCGCTCACGCGTGGTCAGCGCTACGGCTTCATCCGATTCGGCTCGCGTGTCGACGTGTATCTGCCGGTGGGCAGCCGTCCACGTGTGTCGATTGGCGAGAAGGTGTCTGCCTCGTCGACGATCCTCGCTGAACTATAACGCGGCACAAGGAGGTTTCGATGGCCGCATTCAAATCGCGTCGACCCCGTAGCGCCGGCCCGCAGCCGCGGCCTTTCCGCCGCAACAAGCCGATCCAGGAGCCGGGCGTCGTCGATAGCCGGCGCGCCGCCCGCCAGCAGTTCCTTCGCAAGCGCGGCATCTATCTGCTGCCGAATGCCTTCACCACCGCCGCGCTGTTCTGCGGCTTCTTCGCCGTCGTGCAGGCGATGAACGTGCGCTTTGAAGTCGCGGCGATCGCGATCTTCGTCGCGATGGTGCTCGACGGCATGGACGGCCGCGTCGCGCGTATGACGCATACGCAGAGCGCGTTCGGCGAACAGTTCGACAGCCTCTCGGACATGGTGTCGTTCGGCGTCGCGCCGGCGCTCGTGATGTACGAATGGATCCTGAAGGACCTTGGTCGCTGGGGCTGGCTTGCGGCGTTCGTGTACTGCTCGGGCGCAGCGTTGCGGCTCGCGCGCTTCAACACGAACATCGGCGTGGTGGACAAGCGGTTCTTCCAGGGCATGCCGAGCCCGGCCGCGGCGGCGCTGATCGCGGGCTTCGTGTGGCTCGCCACCGACAACCGCGTGCCGCTCAAGCTCGTCTGGCTGCCGTGGGTCGCGTTCGTGCTGACGATCTATGCAGGCGTGACGATGGTGTCGAACGCGCCGTTCTACAGCGGCAAGGCGCTCGACGTGCGGCATCGCGTGCCGTTCGGCGTGATCCTGCTGGTGGTGATGGCGTTCGTGCTGGTCTCGTCCGATCCGCCGTTGATGCTGTTCGGTCTGTTTGTGCTGTACGGCCTGTCGGGCTATGTGTTCTGGGCCTACCAGGCGCTCCGGGGCAGGGCGAATCCGGCCCGTTCGTCGCAGCGCGATCACTGACGCTGCTCACGCGACTGGGATGGAAGCGGGAAAACGGCAGCCTCAGGGCTGCTGTTTCTCATTTCCGGAGCAGGGAATGCCGCTAATTGCACGTTTTCCGGAATGCCGCTATAGTCGCTGACATGGTTATTTTCCAGTTCCCCTTCCTGTCTCTTCAAGCCGGTGCGCCTCTATGCGCACTAGCGCTAGCGCGCCTGCCGCGCTGATCGTTTTCGCCCCCCGTCTGCCTCGTCTGTTGTTGAGCGTCGCCAGCGGTGGCGCAAACACCCGAATTCCGTTTCTTCATCCCCACATTTGATTGAGTCCCCGGAGACCCGACATGGCAGACAAGCTGATCATATTCGACACGACGTTGCGTGACGGCGAGCAATCGCCCGGTGCGTCGATGACCAAGGAAGAGAAAATCCGTATCGCGAAGCAGCTCGAACGGATGAAAGTGGACGTCATCGAAGCCGGCTTCGCGGCCAGCTCGAATGGCGACTTCGATTCGATCCACACGATCGCATCGATGATCAAGGAAAGCACGATCTGCTCGCTCGCCCGCGCGAACGACAAGGACATCCAGCGTGCCGCCGATGCGTTGAAGCCCGCTGAGCGCTTCCGCATCCATACGTTCATTGCCACGTCGCCGCTGCACATGGAAAAGAAGCTGCGCATGACGCCCGACCAGGTGTTCGAGCAGGCAAAGCTGGCGGTGCGCTTCGCGCGCAGGTTCACAGACGACGTCGAGTTCTCGCCGGAAGACGGCAGCCGCTCGGACATGGACTTCCTGTGCCGCGTACTCGAAGCCGTGATCGCCGAAGGCGCGACCACGATCAATATCGCTGACACGGTCGGCTACGGCGTGCCGGAACTGTACGGCAAGCTCGTGAAGGATCTGCGCGAACGCATCCCGAATTCGCACAAGGCCGTGTTCTCCGTGCATTGCCATAACGACCTCGGCATGGCCGTGGCGAACTCGCTGGCCGGCGTGCAGATCGGCGGTGCGCGTCAGGTCGAGTGCACGATCAACGGTCTCGGTGAGCGCGCGGGCAATACGTCGCTCGAAGAAATCGTGATGGCCGTGAAGACCCGCAAGGATTATTTCGGCCTCGATCTCGGTATCGACACGACGCAGATCGTGCCGGCGTCGAAGCTCGTGTCGCAGATCACCGGCTTTGTCGTGCAGCCGAACAAGGCGGTGGTCGGCGCAAATGCGTTTGCGCACGCGTCGGGCATTCACCAGGACGGCGTCCTGAAGGCGCGCGACACCTACGAAATCATGCGGGCCGAAGATGTGGGCTGGAGCGCGAACAAGATCGTGCTCGGCAAGCTCTCGGGCCGTAACGCGTTCAAGCAGCGTTTGCAGGAACTCGGCATTTCGCTGGAAAGCGAAGGCGAACTGAACACGGCGTTCGCGCGCTTCAAGGAACTGGCCGACCGCAAGTCGGAAATCTTCGACGAAGACATCATCGCGATCGTCACGGAAGAATCCGCTGAAGCTTACGAAAAGGAACATTACAGGTTCGTGTCGCTGTCGCAGCATTCGGAAACGGGCGAGCAGCCGCACGCGAAGATCGTGTTCTCGATAGAAGGCAAGGAAGTGACCGGCGAAGCGAACGGCAACGGCCCGGTTGACGCCACGCTGAACGCGATCGAAACCGAAGTGGGCAGCGGTTCGGAACTGTTGCTGTATTCGGTGAACGCAATCACGACGGGCACGCAGGCGCAGGGCGAAGTGACGGTGCGTCTGTCGAAGAGCGGCCGCATTGTGAACGGCGTCGGCACTGATCCGGATATCGTCGCGGCTTCCGCCAAGGCTTATATCTCGGCGCTCAACAAGCTGTACTCGAACTTCGACAAGCTGAATCCGCAACGTTCATAACGCATGTTGATATGCGGGACGCAGGGTGCGGTCCCGCATGTGCGTTCATTTGAAACCCCGTGCTTCACGAGAGCACGGGGTTTTTTGCTTTCTGGGCCATGTGCGTGTCGCCGCGGCGTATGCTCGCGGCACTCGCGTGAACGAAACCGCCTATGCGCTAGCGGGCTCATCGCCGGAATAACCCGATGCGACGACATTGATGCGTCCGTCGTCGAGCGAAAAGATCCAGCCGTGCACGAGCGGCGCAGGCCGGCTTTCGCGCACGATGGCGGTGTCACGCAGCCGCTGAACCTGTTCCAGCACATTCAGTTCGGCGAGCCGGTTAATGCGCCCGTCCTCCGACGCATGGACGTCAAGCTCGTGGCGATGCATCTGCGCGAGCGCGCAAAGCGGCGCGATCCGCCGGTTGACATGCGGCAACTCCGGCGACGGCGGCAGCAGCGCGGCCCGTACGCCACCGCAACCATAGTGGCCACAGACGATCACGTGACCGACCTTCAGCACGCGCACTGCGTATTCGAGCACGCTCGCGCAGTTGTCGTCGTCGGGCGGAAAAAGGTTCGCAATGTTGCGATGGACGAACAGATCGCCCGGCTGGCAATGTGTGATGGTCTCGGCGGGGACGCGGCTGTCCGAGCAGCCGATCCACAGTACCTGTGGATTCTGTCCCTGTGACAGTTCCTTGAAGAAAAGCGGGTCGCGCGCGAGGGTTTCTTCTGCCCATTCGGCATTGGCGGCCAGCATCTGTCGTGGAAGGTTCATCGAAAGCGGCTCCGGAGGGGCGGGTGATGAACAGAAAGGCCGCCTCGGAAACGAGGCGGCCTGCGTGCTCGAATGACGGCGACACGGTCAGAAGAAGTTGCGGCGGCTCGGATCGTGCAGCGGATCCGGGCTTTTCTGCGTGGTCCGAAGTACACCCTGATCGTCGAAGTAGAAGCTGAACATCATGTACCAGATGTTGTCTTCGAGATACCGGTAGGTCCAGACCTCGCGCTTCATCAGCGGGAAGTACGACGTCTCCACCGGGCGCCCGAAATTGACGAGGACATCGTCGCGCGTCCACTTGCCGATATCGGCGCGATAAAACTCGTTGGGTTGCAGCACCTGACGCACGGACAGAATCTTGCCGGCGGCGTCGACGTCCGCGGCGGTGGTGGTTTCGCCCATGGGCTGGGTCGGCCACATCAGACGCCTGCTGCCGTTCGGCAGGTCATACGTTTCGCGCGGCGCGCCGAGGCGGGTGATCAGCGCGGACTGGTCCTCGCCCGGCCGGAACTGTTGCCACGGCTGCGCACAGCCCGCGAGCATCAGCACGCCGACGCAGGCGAGCGCCGCGCGCCGCAGACGCCGGCGTGGCTCTGCCGGCTGTCCTGACGTCGGGGTCGCGGCGGGCGCGGTTGAGAGGCGGTTAAACATGAATTCCTCCGATGGCATTCTGGTGGCCTCGCGTTACATTTTTTGTCATGGAGCCACGTCATTTTGACATGCGGCGCGGCAAAAGATTTGCCGGCGGTGCGTGACGGCGCACCTGCGGCGCATCGCGCGTACGCTTGCCCGACGCCGCGCACGCCTCTATGATCCGCGCTTCGAATGAACCAACCACAGCAGGAGCAACGATGGTGGTGAACTGGATGCGAACGGCGCTGGCCGCGCTCGCGGCAGTCTCGATGACGGCCGCGCACGCCGGCGGCGAGCCGGTGCGGCTCGCGCTGATCGAAGGCATGTCGGGGCCGTTTGCCAACGCCGGCGCGGCGGTGGAGCGGAACCTGCGGCTCGGCGTCGAGCGCGTGAACGCGGCGGGCGGCGTGAAGCTCGCCGACGGCGCGCATCCGCTCGAGCTCGTCGTGCTCGACAGCAAGGGCAGCGCCGAAGAGGCGCTCGTGCAACTGCGCGCGGCGGCGGACCAGCATATCGGCTACATCCTGCAGGGCAACAGTTCGGCGGTCGCCGCGGCGCTGCTGACCGCGATCGAAAAGCAGAACGCCCGCGAGCTGGATAACCGCGAACTGTTCCTCAACTATTCCGCCGACGATCCCGCGCTGACCAACGCAAACTGCAGCTTCTGGCATTTTCGCTTCGACGCACACGCCGGCATGCGCATGAACGCGCTCGCCGACGTGATCCAGCGCGACCTGTCCGTGAAGAAAATCTACCTGCTGAACCAGGATTACAGCTTTGGCCACGATGTCAGCGCGCTGGCGCGCGAGACGCTCAAGGCAAAGCGGCCGGATATCACTATCGTCGGCGATGAATTCCATCCGGTTGGGCGCGTGAAGGATTTCGCGCCTTACGTCGCGAAAATCCGTGCGAGCGGCGCGGACGCGGTCGTGACCGGCAACTGGGGCAACGACCTGACGCTGCTGGTCAAGGCGGCGCGCGAGCAGGGACTCAACACGAAGTTCTATACGTTCTACGGCAACAGTCTCGGCGCGCCGGCTGCGCTCGGCGATGCGGGCGTCGGCAGGGTGGTGGCGGTTGCGGACTGGCATCCGAACGCAGGTGGCGCGGCCTCGGACGCGTGGTACAAAGCCTTCCGTACCCGTTTTCCCGCCACCGCCGATGACTATCCTGTGCTGCGCATGGAAATGATGATCGAGATGCTCGCCGCCGCGATGAACAGCGCGGCCAGCGCCCAGCCCGAGGCCGTCGCGAAGGCGCTGGAGGGTATGAAGTTCGATAACGGCTTCCACTCATCGTGGATGCGCGCGGAGGATCATCAATTCATCCAGCCCCTTTATGTGATGGAGATGGACAAGGCCGGTACGCCGGGCGTGCGCTTCGACAACGAGGGCTCCGGCTACGGATTCCGTACGGTGCTGGCGCTGCCGGCGGCGCGCACCGTGCCGCCGGCGGTTTGTCGCATGAAACGCCCATGAGCGCGCCGGTCGCGCCCTTTGGGCCGGCCCGTTCAGGGGTTGTAAGGGAGGGTTCGCGGCCCGTTCGGGCTGTGCTACAATACGCCCCTCGTTGTAACCCCACGGCACGGCCTTTCTTCCGTGACCGCCTGTCTAGTACTTAAGGAAATCAACATGTCCGCAGTTGAAACAAGCAAGAAGTCCGACGTCGTTGCGCAATTCGCACGCGCAGCTAACGACACCGGCTCCCCCGAAGTTCAGGTCGCGCTGCTCACGACGCGCATCAACGAACTGACCGTTCACTTCAAGGCTCACACGAAGGATCACCACAGCCGCCGCGGTCTGCTGCGCATGGTGAGCCGCCGTCGTAAGCTGCTCGACTACCTGAAGGGCAAGGACGCTGACCGTTACCGTGCGCTGATCGAGAAGCTGGGTCTGCGTAAGTAATCGGGTTAGTCTCTCAGCAAGATGCCTGTGTCAGTCAACTGATACAGGCATTTTGTTTTTGAACGGTGCGCTTCATGTGGGGCGCATCGAAATGTCATCCGCGGTGCGCATGGAAGATCATGCGGCGGGTGACCGGAACACGGCCGGGCCTCAGGGCAGAGTTTTGTGTCATTCCAGCGGTTCGCGCGCTTAAGCGTGGTTCTCTGGAATGGCATAACACTTCTCTTCCCGTGTGGCGCCGGCTCTGGCGTTGCCGCGCCGCTGCCCGTCCGCGCGGCATAACGAAGAGAAAAGGAGTGACTATGTTCAACAAGATCGTCAAAGAATTCAAATGGGGACAACATAACGTTCGCCTCGAGACGGGCGAAATCGCCCGCCAGGCAAGCGGTGCGGTGCTCGTCGACGTCGAAGACACCGTTGTGCTGGCCACCGTTGTCGGTGCCAAGACGGCAAAGCCTGGCCAGGATTTCTTCCCGCTGACCGTCGACTACCTCGAAAAGACCTACGCTGCCGGCAAGATCCCGGGTGGCTTCTTCCGTCGCGAAGGCCGTCCGTCGGAAGGCGAAACGCTGATCTCGCGCCTGATCGACCGTCCGCTGCGTCCGCTGTTCGCGGAAGGCTTCTACAACGAAGTCCAGGTCGTGATCCACGTCCTGTCGCTGAACCCTGATGTGCCTGCTGACATTCCCGCGCTGATCGGCGCGTCGGCAGCGCTCGCCGTGTCCGGTCTGCCGTTCAACGGCCCGGTCGGCGCAGCACGCGTGGCCTACATCAACAACGAATTCGTGCTGAACCCGACGCGTCCGCAAATGAAGGAATCGGCGCTCGACCTGATCGTCGCCGGTACGGAACGTGCAGTGCTGATGGTGGAATCGGAAGCGCAGCAACTGACCGAAGAAGTCATGCTCGGCGCAGTGGTGTTCGGTCACGAGCAGATGCAGATCGCGATCGACGCGATCCACGAGCTCGTCCGTGAAGGCGGCAAGCCGGAATGGGACTGGAAGCCGGCTGCGAAGAACGAAGCGCTGATCGCACGCGTGTCGGAACTGGCGCAAGCCGATCTGCTCGCCGCGTACCAGATCCGCGACAAGCAGGCGCGCTCGACGAAGCTGAAGGAAGTCTACGCAGCCACGTCGGCAAAGCTGGAAGAAGAAGCCGCTGCTGCCGGCACGGTCGCCGCCGACAAGGCAACTGTCGGCAACGTGCTGTTCGACATCGAAGCGAAGATCGTCCGTACGCAGATCCTGAACGGCGAGCCGCGTATCGACGGCCGCGACACGCGCACGGTGCGCCCGATCGAAATCCGTACCGGCGTGCTGCCGCGTACGCACGGTTCGGCACTGTTCACGCGTGGCGAAACGCAGGCGCTGGTGATCGCGACGCTCGGCACGAAGGGCGACGAACAGAACATCGACGCGCTCGAAGGCGAATACCGCGAACGCTTCATGCTTCACTACAACATGCCTCCGTTCGCGACCGGCGAAACGGGCCGCGTCGGTTCGCCGAAGCGCCGTGAAATCGGTCACGGCCGTCTGGCCAAGCGCGCGCTCGTCGCGTGCCTGCCGAGCGCTGAAGAATTCGGCTACTCGATCCGCGTCGTGTCGGAAATCACGGAATCGAACGGTTCGTCGTCGATGGCTTCGGTGTGCGGCGGCTGCCTCGCGCTGATGGACGCCGGCGTGCCGATGAAGGCGCACGTCGCCGGCATCGCGATGGGCCTGATCCTCGAAGGCAACAAGTTTGCCGTCCTGACCGACATCCTCGGCGACGAAGATCACCTCGGCGACATGGACTTCAAGGTTGCGGGTACGGAACAAGGCGTGACCGCACTGCAGATGGACATCAAGATCCAGGGCATCACGAAGGAAATCATGCAGGTCGCGCTCGCTCAGGCGAAGGAAGGCCGCATGCACATCCTCGGCAAGATGACTTCGGCTGTTTCGGGTGCGAACACGGAACTGTCGGAATTCGCGCCGCGCATGATCACCATCAAGATCAATCCGGAAAAGATCCGCGACGTGATCGGCAAGGGTGGTTCGGTGATCCGCGCGCTGACCGAAGAAACCGGCACGACGATCGATATTTCGGACGACGGCGTGGTCACCATCGCAAGCACGAGCAGCGAAGGCATGGCCGAAGCGAAGAAGCGTATCGAAAACATCACGCTGGAAGTCGAAGTCGGTCAGGTGTATGACGGTACGGTTCTCAAGCTGCTGGATTTTGGCGCGATCGTCAACATCCTGCCGGGCAAGGACGGTCTGTTGCACATTTCCGAGATCGCGAACGAGCGCATCAAGGATATCAACGACTATCTGAAGGACGGCCAGCACGTGAAGGTCAAGGTCATCCAGACGGACGAGAAGGGTCGTGTGCGTCTGTCGGCCAAGGCGTTGCTGAACGAAACGCCGGCTGGCGCGCCGCAAGGCGAGCCGACGCCGCAGTAATGCAGTAGGGGAATGACGGCCGGTAGCGTGAATGCGCGCCGGCCGTTTTTCATGGAGGATGGATTGCACTGCGAGCCGGCCCGCCCGGGCTCAGGGTTTGCAGTGCAATCCACACCTTTGGAGGTGATGCAGATGAAAGCGATCGAGATTACCGAATTCGGCGCGCCGGACGTTTTGAAGCTGGCCGAACGGCCCATGCCAGAACCGAAAGCGGGCGAAGTGCTGATCAAGGTGGCCGCGTCGGGCATCAACCGTCCGGACGTGTTCCAGCGCAAGGGTGCTTACGCGCCGCCGCCGGGCGCATCGGATCTGCCGGGCCTGGAAGTGGCGGGCGAGATCGTTGGCGGCTCGATCGACGCGAAGCACAACCCGTTTGGCCTGAAGACTGGCGATCGCGTGTGCGCGCTGCTCGCGGGCGGCGGTTACGCGGAATATGCGGTTGCGCCGCTTGCGCAATGTCTGCCGGTGCCGAAGGGTCTGACGGATATCGAGGCGGCGTCGCTGCCGGAGACCTTCTTCACAGTGTGGAGCAACGTGTTCGATCGCGCGAAACTGGGCGCGGGCGAGGGCGGCGCGAACGAAACGTTCATGGTGCAGGGCGGTTCGAGCGGCATCGGCGTGACCGCGATCCAGATCGCGCATGCGCTGGGTTTCCGCGTGTTCGCAACCGCCGGATCGGACGACAAATGCCGCGCGTGCGAAGAACTGGGCGCCGAGCGCGCGATCAACTACAAGACTGAAGATTTCGTCGAAGTGGTGAAGTCGCTGACAAACGATCGCGGCGTCGACGTCATTCTCGATATGGTGGCCGGCAGCTATATCCCGCGCGAACTGACGGCGCTCGCCAATGGCGGTCGCCTGGTGTTGATCGCGCTGCTGGGCGGCGCTAAGGCGGAAGTGAACCTGAACGAGATCCTGCGCCGTCGTCTGACGATTACCGGTTCGACGCTGCGTCCGCAGCCGGTCGAATTCAAGGCGAAAATCGCCGCGAAGCTGAAAGAGCACGTGTGGCCGCACATCGAGGGTGGCCGTATCAAACCTGTTGTACATCGCGTGTTTCCGGCCGCGCAGGCCGCCGAAGCGCATGTGCTGATGGAAAGCAGTACGCATGTGGGCAAGATCGTGCTGAATTGGGGCGCGGATGTTTAATTCGACTGGTTTGACCCGATCCGTCTGCGCACAGTAAAATCGCATGTTTTGCGCCCGACGTACGGGTCATTGAATTCTGAAAGACGGGCCGACCTCGTGTCCGAGCCTGTCTCATGACAAGACGAGACAATGTCGAAACAACGAGCAAAAGCGGTAGTCGGTAACTGGAAGATGTTCGGTCGCCTTGCCGATAACGCGAGGCTGCTGAAGGCTGTGGCGCAGGGCGTCGATGCGTTGCCGGAAGGTATTCTCGTGGGCCTGTGTGTGCCGTGCCCGTACCTTTCGCAGGCGCAGTTGTTGCTCGAAGGTTCGCGCGTGGCCTGGGGCGTACAGGATGTCTCCGCGTTCAAGGAAGGTGCGTACACCGGCGAAGTAGCCGCGGACATGGCCGCCGATTTCGGCGCGAAGTTCGCGATCGTCGGGCATTCGGAACGTCGTGCGTATCATCGCGAAAGCGCAGAGCTGGTGGCCGCGAAGACGCAGCGCGCGCTTGAGGCGGGACTGATTCCGATTGTCTGTGTCGGCGAAACGCTTGAACAGCGCGAAGCGGGCGAGACGGAACTGGTAGTCGGCACCCAGATTGACGACGTGCTCGCGCAGCTTTCGCTGGAAGAGGCGGTTCGCATCGTGGTGGCCTATGAGCCGGTCTGGGCGATTGGCACGGGTAGGAGTGCGACGGCCGAACAGGCGCAGCAGGTTCATGCGTTTCTGCGCGGGCGCCTCGCCGCAAAAGATGCAGCGGTCGCCGATGTGCACGTGCTCTATGGCGGCAGTGTGAAACCCGACAACGCGGAAGAGTTGTTCCGTCAGCCGGATATCGATGGCGGCCTGATTGGCGGCGCATCGTTGAAGGACAAGGATTTCCTGGCGATCTGCAGCGCGGCGCAAGCCGTGATGGCCGACGCGGCGTAAGCCGCTCAGGCGGGCAGGGCGCCCGGGCGAGGAAGACCCATTACGTGCACCACACATTGTGTTGCGCGGTTAAATAAAGACTCTCAGGTGAGTGTGATGCTGTATTTGAAAACGTTGATCATCGTCGTTCAGTTGCTGTCGGCGCTTGGGGTCATTGGCCTCGTCTTGCTGCAGCACGGCAAGGGCGCCGATATGGGCGCTGCATTCGGCAGCGGCGCGTCGGGAAGTCTCTTCGGCGCGACGGGCTCGGCAAACTTTTTGTCGCGTACCACTGCCGTGCTCGCCGCTGTGTTTTTCGTCACGACGCTGACGCTCACGTACCTCGGTTCGTATCGCTCGAAACCGTCGGTGGGCGTGCTCGGCGCGGCAGTGACCGCTCCGGTTTCGGCTTCTGCTGCGTCCGCTCCGGCGGGTGTGTCGGCGCCTGTTGCGGCGTCTGCTGCATCGGCTCCGGGCCAGGACGTGCCGAAATAAAATTTTCGGTCGAAACGCTTTTTGTGCGTTGAACAAACTGTTTAAACCAGTTACAATTCAAGTCTTGAAGCGATTCGCGGGTTTTATAGCTTGTTTTCCCGGATTGCAGTAGTGCCGACGTGGTGAAATTGGTAGACACGCTATCTTGAGGGGGTAGTGGCGAAAGCTGTGCGAGTTCGAGTCTCGCCGTCGGCACCAATGTTATCTAATGCCAGCCGATTGCTTTTGCTTCGGCTGGCATTTTTACTTCTGGTAGGCTGCTTGCCGTTTGCTTGCATTGCAAAGCAGCCCGAAGTGATTTGATGTCAGGAAGCTGCGGTAAGCTACACTTCCTGGCGACATTCAGAACCAACCGATTGAGGATAGTCTTGAACCTCGCAGCCTATTTCCCCGTCCTGTTGTTCCTTATTGTTGGAACCGGTTTAGGCGTAGCACTGGTCAGTATCGGCAAGATCCTCGGTCCCAACCGGCCTGACACCGAGAAGAACGCACCGTACGAGTGCGGCTTCGAGGCATTCGAAGATGCGCGCATGAAGTTCGACGTGCGCTACTACCTGGTTGCCATTCTCTTCATTATTTTCGACCTTGAAACCGCGTTTCTGTTCCCGTGGGGTGTAGCCCTGCGCGACATCGGCTGGCCCGGGTTCATGGCGATGATGATTTTCCTGCTCGAATTCCTGCTTGGCTTCGCCTATATCTGGAAGAAGGGCGGCCTCGATTGGGAATGACAGATTAATCGCCGGTTTGCGTGGGTGGCACGGCTTGCTGCCCCGTCTGGAGTGGAAAGCAAATGAGTATCGAAGGGGTCTTGAAGGAAGGGTTTGTCACCACCACCGCTGACAAGCTGATCAACTGGACGCGCACCGGCTCGCTGTGGCCGATGACGTTCGGTCTCGCGTGTTGCGCGGTCGAGATGATGCATGCGGGCGCTGCCCGTTATGACCTCGACCGTTTCGGCGTGGTGTTTCGTCCGAGTCCGCGTCAGTCGGATGTGATGATCGTCGCCGGCACGCTGTGCAACAAGATGGCGCCTGCTCTGCGCAAGGTCTACGACCAGATGGCCGAGCCGCGCTGGGTGATTTCGATGGGTTCGTGCGCGAACGGCGGCGGCTACTACCACTACTCGTATTCGGTGGTGCGTGGCTGCGATCGCATCGTGCCGGTCGACGTCTATGTGCCGGGTTGTCCGCCCACAGCGGAAGCGCTGGTCTACGGCGTGATCCAGCTGCAGGCGAAGATCCGCCGCACCAATACCATCGCCCGTCAATAAGGCCAACGCCTCTTCCCCCACAATATGGCAAGCAAACTCGAGACTCTCAAAGCGAACCTCGAGGCGGCCTTTGGCGGCCGCCTGCTGAGCGTCACCGAAGCAATCGGTGAGCTGACGATCGTCGTCAAGGCGAGTGATTACCTCGAAGTGGCGACGCGTCTGCGTGACGATAAATCGCTCGGCTTCGAGCAGTTGATGGACCTGTGCGGCGTCGATTACCAGACGTACGGCGATGGTGCCTACGAAGGCCCGCGTTTCGCAGCGGTGCTCCATCTGCTGTCGGTAGCGAACAACTGGCGTCTGCGCGTGCGCGTGTTCGCACCGGACGACGAAGTGCCGCTCGTTGCATCGGTCGTCGATATCTGGAGTTCGGCCAACTGGTATGAGCGCGAAGCGTTCGACCTGTACGGCATCGTCTTCGAAGGTCACCCGGACCTGCGCCGGATCCTGACCGACTATGGCTTTATCGGCCACCCGTTCCGCAAGGATTTCCCGGTTTCCGGCTATGTCGAAATGCGTTACGACCCGGAAGAGAAGCGCGTCGTCTACCAGCCGGTGACGATCGAGCCGCGGGAAATCACGCCGCGCGTGATCCGTGAGGATCGCTATGGCGGTCTGAAACACTAAGAGAACGCCATGGCAGAGATCAAAAACTACACGCTCAACTTCGGCCCGCAACACCCGGCCGCGCACGGTGTGCTGCGCCTCGTGCTCGAACTCGACGGCGAAGTGATCCAGCGCGCCGATCCGCACATTGGCCTCCTGCATCGTGCGACCGAAAAGCTCGCCGAAACCAAAACCTTCATCCAGTCCGTGCCGTACATGGACCGTCTCGACTACGTGTCGATGATGGTGAACGAGCACGGCTATGTGATGGCGATCGAAAAGCTGCTCGGCATCGAAGTACCGATCCGCGCGCAGTACATCCGCGTGATGTTCGACGAAGTGACGCGCGTGCTGAACCACCTGATGTGGATCGGCGCACATGCACTCGACGTCGGCGCCATGGCGGTGTTCCTGTACGCGTTCCGCGAGCGCGAAGACCTGATGGACGTGTACGAAGCAGTGTCCGGTGCACGGATGCACGCAGCGTACTACCGTCCGGGCGGCGTCTATCGCGATCTGCCTGACGCAATGCCGCAATACAAGGCGTCGAAGATTCGCAATGCGAAGGCGCTGTCGAAGATGAACGAGAACCGTCAAGGTTCGCTGCTCGACTTCATCGACGATTTCTTTACGCGTTTCCCGCACTGCGTCGACGAGTACGAAACGCTGCTCACCGACAACCGGATCTGGAAGCAACGTCTGGTCGGCATTGGCGTGGTCAGCCCGGAACGTGCGCTGCAACTCGGCATGACCGGCGCGATGCTGCGCGGTTCGGGCATCGAGTGGGATCTGCGCAAGAAGCAGCCGTACGAAGTCTATGACAAGATGGATTTCGATATTCCGGTTGGCGTGAACGGCGACTGCTACGACCGCTATCTGGTGCGTGTCGAAGAAATGCGCCAGTCCACGCGCATTGTGAAACAGTGCATTGAGTGGCTTCGCAAGAATCCGGGCCCGGTGATGATCGACAATCACAAGATTGCGCCGCCGTCGCGCGTCGGCATGAAGTCGAACATGGAAGAGTTGATTCACCACTTCAAGCTCTTCACGGAAGGCTTCCATGTGCCGGAAGGCGAGGCGTATGCAGCGGTCGAGCATCCGAAGGGCGAGTTCGGCATCTATCTGATTTCGGATGGCGCGAACAAGCCGTATCGCCTGAAGATTCGCGCGCCGGGTTATGCGCACCTGTCCGCGCTCGATGAAATGGCGCGCGGTCACATGATCGCCGACGCTGTGACGATCATCGGTACGCAGGACATTGTGTTCGGCGAAGTGGATCGCTAGAGCGATATTCGTAACGGCGCGCGCGGTCCCTCGCGCGTCATGCAAAGGAACGCCGGGTCTGTCGCGGCACGTAGTGAGCGGCAGGTTTTCGTTCGGTAGGAATTGAAAGAGTCGTGTCTGAAAATGATCTCAGCTGAAGGCCTGAAAGAAATCGATCGCGCGATCGCGAAGTATCCCGCCGATCAGAAACAGTCCGCCGTGATGTCGGCGTTGGCCACTGCTCAGGAAGAGCACGGGTGGCTGTCGCCCGAAATCATGCAGTTCGTGGCTGACTACCTTGGCATGCCCGCGGTTGCCGTGCAGGAGGTTGCGACCTTCTACACGATGTACAACACGTCGCCGGTCGGCAAGTACAAGATCACGCTTTGCACGAACCTGCCGTGCCAGCTCGGTCCGGATGGCGGTTCGGAAAGCGCCGCCGAATACCTGAAACAGAAACTCGGCATCGACTTCGGCGAAACCACTGCTGACGGCCAGTTCACCCTGAAAGAGGGTGAATGCATGGGCTCGTGTGGCGATGCGCCGGTGCTGCTCGTGAACAACCACCGTATGTGCAGCTTCATGAGCCGCGAGAAGATCGACCAGCTGCTCGAGGAACTTTCGAAATGACGTCTTTACACGATCGTCACATCAAACCGCTGATTCTCGCCGGCCTGAACGGCGACAACTGGCATCTCGAAGATTACGTCGCGCGCGGCGGTTACAAGCAGCTGCGCCGTATTCTGGAAGAAAAGATTCCGCCCGAGCAGGTGATCGCCGACGTGAAAGCGTCGGGTCTGCGCGGCCGTGGCGGTGCGGGCTTCCCGACCGGCCTGAAGTGGAGCTTCATGCCGCGCCAGTTTCCGGGGCAGAAGTACCTCGTCTGCAATTCGGACGAAGGCGAACCGGGCACGTTCAAAGACCGCGACATCCTGCGCTGGAATCCGCATTCGCTGATCGAAGGCATGGCTATCGGCGCATACGCGATGGGCATCACGGTCGGCTACAACTACATCCACGGCGAAATCTGGGAAACCTACAAGGTCTTCGAAGAAGCCCTTGAAGAAGCGCGTCGCGCAGGGTTTCTCGGTGCGAACATCATGGGTTCGGGCTTTTCGTTCGAACTGCATGCGCACCACGGTTACGGCGCCTACATCTGCGGCGAAGAAACCGCGTTGCTCGAATCGCTCGAAGGCAAGAAAGGCCAGCCGCGTTTCAAGCCGCCTTTCCCGGCGAGCTTTGGCGCATTCGGCAAGCCGACGACGATCAACAACACCGAGACATTCGCTGCTGTGCCGTTCCTGCTGGAAATCGGCCCGCAGGCGTACCTCGAGCTGGGCAAGCCGAACAACGGTGGCACGAAGATCTTCTCGATCTCCGGCGACATCGAACGTCCGGGCAACTACGAAGTTCCGCTCGGCACGCCGTTCGCGACGCTGATGGACCTCGCCGGCGGCATGCGTGGCGGCAGGAAGATCAAGGCTGTGATCCCGGGCGGTTCGTCGGCACCGGTGATCCCGGGCGACATCATGATGAACACCGATCTCGACTACGACTCGATCGCGAAGGCCGGCTCGATGCTCGGCTCGGGCGCGGTGATCGTGATGGACGAGACGCGTTGCATGGTGCGTTCGCTCTTGCGTCTGTCGTACTTCTATTACGAAGAATCGTGCGGTCAGTGCACGCCGTGCCGTGAAGGCACCGGCTGGCTGTATCGCGTCGTGCATCGCATCGAACACGGGCTCGGCCGCCAGGAAGATCTGGACCTGCTGAACTCGGTCGCTGAAAACATCATGGGCCGCACGATCTGCGCGCTCGGCGATGCAGCGGCGATGCCGGTGCGCGGCATGCTGAAGCACTACTGGGACGAGTTTGCGTACCACGTCGAGCACAAGCACTGCATGGTCGGTGGCCATGCCGGAGCCGCAGCAGCAACGGAAACAGTAGCCGCCTAGGCGAATAACGCTAAAGCACCAGCCGCGGGGATTCATCGCTTCGACTTGCTAAACAGCGGGCGATTGAATGGGCAAATGAGCGGGCGAACGATTGAGCGGTAACAGGTTAAGGAAGATTGACCATCATGGTTGAACTTGAAATAGACGGCAAGAAGGTCGAGGTGCCCGAAGGCAGCATGGTGATCCAGGCTGCGCATAAGGTCGATACGTACATTCCTCACTTCTGCTATCACAAGAAGCTGTCGATTGCGGCCAACTGCCGGATGTGTCTTGTCGACGTCGAGAAGATGCCGAAGGCTGTGCCGGCATGCGCGACGCCGGTGTCGGCGGGCATGATCGTGCACACGAAGTCGGACAAGGCCGTGAAGGCGCAGCAGTCCGTGATGGAATTCCTGCTGATCAACCACCCGCTTGATTGCCCTATCTGCGACCAGGGCGGCGAATGTCAGCTGCAGGATCTGGCGGTGGGTTATGGCAAGTCGTCGTCGCGTTATAGCGAAGAAAAGCGCGTTGTGTTCCACAAGAACGTTGGCCCGCTGATCTCGATGGAAGAAATGACGCGTTGCATTCACTGCACGCGTTGCGTCCGTTTCGGTCAGGAAGTCGCCGGCGTGATGGAACTCGGCATGCTGGGTCGTGGCGAGCACTCGGAAATCACGTCGTTCGTCGGCAAGACGGTGGATTCGGAACTGTCGGGCAACATGATTGACCTGTGCCCGGTCGGCGCGTTGACCAGCAAGCCTTTCCGCTACAGCGCCCGTACCTGGGAACTGTCGCGCCGCAAGTCGGTGAGCCCGCACGATTCCGTCGGCGCGAACCTCGTGGTGCAGGTGAAGAACAATCGCGTGATGCGCGCGCTGCCGTTCGAAAACGAATCGATCAACGAATGCTGGATCTCGGACAAGGATCGTTTCTCGTACGAAGCCCTGAACAGCGCGGAACGCCTCACGCAGCCGATGCTCAAGCAGGACGGCAGGTGGATTGAAACCGACTGGCAGACGGCGCTCGAATACGTCGTCAAGGGTCTGAATGGCATCAAGGGCGACCACGGCGCGAACGCGCTGGCCGCACTCGCCAGCCCGCACAGCACGGTCGAAGAACTGTTCCTGCTGAAGAAGCTCGCACAGGCGGTCGGTACGCCGAACGTCGACTTCCGTCTGCGTCAGTCCGATTTCTCGGCACCGGTCAACGGTACGCCGTGGCTGGGTACGGCCATCGCCGATCTGTCGAATATCGATGCAGCGCTGATCGTCGGCTCGACCCTGCGTCGCGATCACCCGCTGCTGGCCGCGCGTCTGCGTCAGGCTGCGAAGGGTGGTGCGAAGCTGACTTTCGTGCAGGCAACCGCTGACGACGCACTGATCCCGCAGGCGAAGCGCGTTGTCGCTGCGCCGTCCGCATGGCTCGACGAACTTGCTGGCATCGCGGCCTCGGTCGCTGAACTGCGTGGCGAAACGCTGCCGGAAGCACTCGCAGGCGTCGAAGCATCGGACGCGGCGAAGCAGGCCGCAGCATCGCTCGCGGGTGGCTCGACGCGCGTCGTGCTGCTTGGCAACGGCGCTGTTCAGCATCCGCAATTTGCGCAGATTCACGCAGCGGCTCAATGGATCGCTGACGCAACCGGTGCAACGCTCGGCTTCCTCACGGAAGCAGCGAACACGGTCGGCGCACACCTCGTCGGCGCAGTGCCGGACGCAGGCGGTCTGAACGCACGTGAAGTGTTCGAGCAGCCGCGCAAGGGTTATGTGCTGCTGAACCTCGAGCCGGAATTCGATACGGCGAACCCGGCGCAGGCACTGGCCGCGTTGAAGCAGGCGGAAATGGTCGTCGTGATGTCGTCGTTCGTGACGGGCACCGACTACGCTGACGTCCTGCTGCCGATCGCTCCGTTCACGGAAACGGCCGGCACGTTCGTCAACGCTGAAGGGACGGTGCAGACGTTCAACGGCGTCGTGCGTCCGCTCGGCGAAACACGTCCGGCATGGAAGGTGTTGCGCGTGCTCGGCAGCATCCTCGGCATGCCGGGCTTCGAATTCGATACGGCTGAAGAAGTGCGTACGGCTGCACTGGGCGACGGCGATCTCACATCGCGTCTGTCGAACAAGGCTGGCGTGGCGGTTGCCCGCGGCAACGCAGCGAAGGCCGCCGAAGGCAAGTTCGAACGCATCGCCGATGTACCGATTTACCACGCCGATCCGCTGGTGCGCCGCGCTGAGTCGCTGCACCTGACGGCAGCGGCGCGCGCAGCGAATTCGGTCGGTCTGCCGGCTGCGCTGTTCGACAAGCTGGGTCTGAAGGATGGCGACGCGATCCGCGTACGCCAGGGCGAACTGTCGGTGCAACTGCCGGCCGTGCGTGATGCGAACCTTGCGCAGACGGTCGTCCGCGTATCGGCAGGCACACCTGCTGGTGCTGCGCTCGGCAGCCTGTTCGGTGAACTGGTGGTGGAGAAGGCGTAAATGAGCTTGTTCGAAACGATCAATTCGGGCGGCGCCCAGATCCTCGGTGTGGCATGGCCCACGGTGTGGGCGCTGGTGCGCATCCTGGTGGTGTCCGTCGTGATCCTGCTGTGCGTGGCTTACCTGATCCTGTGGGAACGGAAGCTGATCGGCTGGATGCACGTGCGTCTCGGTCCGAACCGCGTCGGCCCGATGGGTCTGTTGCAGCCAATCGCCGACGTGCTGAAGCTGCTGCTGAAAGAAGTCATTCAGCCGACGCAGGCAAGCCGCTGGATCTACATGATTGCGCCGATCATGGTGGTGGTGCCGGCCTTCGCGGTCTGGGCGGTGATTCCGTTCCAGGCGGGCGCGGTGCTCGGCGACATCAACGCCGGTCTGCTGTACGCAATGGCGATTTCGTCGGTTGGTGTGTACGGCGTGATTCTCGCCGGCTGGGCGTCGAACTCGAAGTACGCATTCCTCGGTGCGATGCGCGCCGCGGCACAGATGGTTTCGTACGAAATCTCGATGGGCTTCGCACTCGTCGTCGTGCTGATGACCTCGGGAAGCCTGAACCTCTCGGACATCGTCACTTCGCAGGAACGCGGCATTTTCGCGGGCTACGGTCTGAACTTCCTGTCATGGAACTGGCTGCCGCTGCTGCCGATGTTCGTCGTCTACTTTATTTCCGGCATCGCTGAAACGAACCGCCACCCGTTCGACGTGGTGGAAGGGGAGTCGGAAATCGTGGCTGGCCACATGATCGATTACTCGGGCATGGCGTTCGCGCTGTTCTTCCTTGCCGAGTACATCAACATGATCGTGATCTCGGCGATCGCCGCGACGATGTTCCTCGGTGGCTGGAGCGCGCCGTTCGGTTTCCTGTCGTTCGTGCCGGGCATCGTGTGGCTCGTCGCGAAAATTTTCTTCCTGCTGTCGGTGTTCATCTGGGCGCGTGCCACATTCCCGCGCTATCGCTATGACCAGATCATGCGTCTGGGCTGGAAGATTTTCATTCCGGTCTGCGTGGTGTGGCTGGTGGTGGTCGGCTTCTGGATCATGTCGCCGTTGAATATCTGGAAATAAAGGGCGGATGAACCCATGACCGCAATTCAAAACTTCTTCAAGACCTTCTTCCTGACGGAACTGCTGAAAGGTCTCGCGCTGACTGGACGTTATGCGTTCCAGCGCAAGATCACGGTGCAGTTCCCCGAAGAAAAGACGCCGATTTCGCCGCGTTTCCGCGGCCTGCATGCACTGCGCCGCTATGAGAACGGCGAAGAGCGCTGCATCGCCTGCAAACTGTGCGAAGCGGTGTGCCCGGCACTCGCCATTACGATCGAATCGGAAACGCGCGCGGACAACACGCGCCGCACGACGCGTTACGACATCGACCTGACCAAATGCATCTTCTGCGGTTTCTGCGAAGAAAGCTGCCCCGTCGATTCGATCGTCGAGACGCACATCCTCGAATATCACGGCGAAAAGCGCGGCGACCTGTACTTCACGAAGGACATGCTGCTGGCCGTGGGCGATCGCTACGAAGCCGAGATCGCTGCAAACAAGGCGGCCGACGCGCCCTATCGTTGAAACGCGCCTGAGCACTGCTGAAACGCTATTAGTTCGACGCTGCAACGGCCTGCTGTTGGGGCCGTGCGCTGAAGTCTGACCGCTTCGGCCTCGCACCTGTGTGCTGGTTTTGACAGATGCGCGTGCCAAAGAACCATGCCTGACGATGGCCTAACGATGAACCGGTAATCATGGAATTCACGACCGTACTGTTCTACATCTTCGCGCTGCTCCTGGTGGTATCAGGGCTGAAGGTGATCACCTCGCGCAACCCGGTGAGCTCCGCGCTCTTCCTGGTGCTCGCGTTCTTCAACGCTGCGGCGATCTGGATGCTGCTCGAGGCTGAATTCCTCGCGATCCTGCTCGTGCTGGTCTACGTCGGCGCGGTGATGGTGCTGTTCCTGTTCGTCGTGATGATGCTGGACATCAATCTCGATGTGCTGCGGCGCGACTTCAAACGTTTCGTGCCGATGGCGACGATCGTCGGCGCAATCATCGTGATCGAAACCGCGCTGATCCTCTGGCACGGCTACGGCGCGACGGTTCAGCCGGTGCGCGACACCACAGTGGCAGGCGCCGCAGCCGCAACCGCTGGCTGGTCGAACACACGCATTATCGGCAAGATCATCTACACCGACTACATCTTCGCGTTCGAAGTGGCCGGTCTCGTGCTGCTCGTCGCGATCATCGCCGCGATCGCGCTAACCACGCGTCACGCGAAGGACAGCAAGCGTCAGAAGATCGGTGATCAGGTGAAGGTGCGCGCTCAGGACCGCGTGCGCGTCGTCAAGATGCCGTCGGAAAAGACCGCCGCGACCGAAGCCGCCGAAGCCGCTGCCTCAGCAAAGGCCGCCGCAGCTCAGGCGACTGCCGCTGCTTCCGTGAAGAACGGCTGAGCGCCCAGGAGAAAAACATGTTGACCCTTGCTCATTACCTCGTCCTCGGCGCGATCCTGTTTGCGATCAGCATCGTCGGCATTTTCCTGAACCGTCGCAACGTCATCATCATCCTGATGGCGATCGAGCTGATGCTGCTGGCGGTGAACACCAATTTCGTCGCGTTCTCGCATTACCTCGGCGACGTGCATGGCCAGATCTTCGTGTTCTTCGTGCTGACCGTCGCGGCGGCGGAAGCAGCGATCGGCCTCGCCATTCTGGTGACCCTGTTCCGTAGCCTCGACACGATCAACGTCGAGGATCTCGATCAGCTCAAAGGTTAAATTCAGGCAAAGCTGTTATGTCAACGACACTCAATGAAAACCTGCTGCTAGCGGTTCCGCTTGCACCGCTGGCCGGCTCGCTGATTGCGGGGCTGTTCGGGAAAGCGGTGGGGCGCGCCGGGGCACACTCGGTCACGATCCTCGGCGTCGCGATCTCGTTCATCCTGTCGGCAATCGTCTTCTTCGACGTGCTGAACGGCGCGAGTTTCAACGCCACCGTCTACGAATGGCTGACCGTCGGCAAGCTGAAATTCGAAGTCGGCTTCCTCGTCGACTCGCTGACGGCGCTGATGATGTGCGTGGTGACTTTCGTGTCGCTGATGGTGCACATCTACACGATCGGCTACATGGCCGACGACGACGGTTACCAGCGCTTCTTCTCATACATCGCGCTCTTCACGTTCTCGATGCTGATGCTCGTGATGAGCAACAACTTCCTGCAGCTGTTCTTCGGCTGGGAAGCGGTGGGTCTCGTGTCGTACCTGCTGATCGGCTTCTACTTCACCCGTGAAAGCGCGATCTACGCGAACATGAAGGCGTTCATCGTGAACCGCGTGGGTGACTTCGGCTTCCTGCTCGGCATCGGCCTGCTGCTGGCCTACGCCGGCTCGATGAACTACGCCGATGTGTTCGCGAAGAACCACGAACTCGCGTCGCTGAGTTTCCCGGGCACGAGCTGGGGCCTGCTGACGGTCGCCTGTATCTGCCTCTTCATCGGCGCGATGGGCAAGTCGGCGCAGTTCCCGCTGCACGTTTGGCTGCCGGATTCGATGGAAGGCCCAACACCGATCTCCGCGCTGATTCACGCGGCAACGATGGTGACGGCCGGTATCTTCATGGTCGCGCGCATGTCGCCGCTGTTCGAACTGTCGGATAGTGCGCTGTCGTTCATCACGGTGATCGGCGCGATCACGGCGCTGTTCATGGGCTTCCTTGGGGTCGTCCAGAACGACATCAAGCGCGTGGTCGCGTACTCGACGCTGTCGCAACTCGGTTACATGACGGTCGCGCTCGGTGTGTCGGCTTACCCGGTCGCCATTTTCCACCTGATGACCCACGCGTTCTTCAAGGCGCTGCTGTTCCTCGGCGCGGGTTCGGTGATCATCGGCATGCACCACGATCAGGACATCCGCAACATGGGCGGCCTGCGCAAGTACATGCCGATCACGTGGATCACGTCGCTGGTCGGTTCGCTGGCGCTGATCGGTACGCCGTTCTTCGCGGGCTTCTATTCGAAAGACTCGATCATCGACGCAGTGAAGCTGTCGCATCTGCCGGGTTCGGGCTTCGCGTACTTCGCGGTCGTGGCGAGCGTGTTTGTCACGGCGCTGTACTCGTTCCGTATGTACTTCCTGGTGTTCCACGGCAAGGAGCGCTTCCGCGATCCGAAGCATCCGGAATCGCCGATGGGTATCGAAGCCGCCGCGCACGCGCACGACGATCACGGTCACGGTCACGACGCACATGGCCATGGTCACGACGATCACGGCCACGCGCACGAGCCGCACGAAACACCGTGGGTGGTGTGGGTGCCGCTGGTGCTGCTGGCGATTCCGTCGGTGATCATCGGCGCGATTGCTATTGGTCCGTTGCTGTTCGGCGACTTCTTCCAGCACGGCGTGGCGTTCGACAAGGCGATCTTCATCGGCGAAAACCATCCGGCGCTGCATGAGATGGCTGAAGAATTCCAGGGCTGGGCGTCGATGGGTCTGCACTCGGTTGCGGGTCTGCCGGTGTGGCTCGCGCTCGCGGGTGTTGTGGTCGCGTGGTTCCTGTATCTGGTTCGTCCCGACCTGCCGGCTGTCGTCAAGCGCGCGTTCGGTCCGATCTACACGCTGCTCGACAACAAGTACTACATGGACAAGATCAACGAAGTCGTCTTCGCACGAGGGGCAGTGGCGATCGGCCGCGGCCTCTGGAAGGAAGGTGACGTCGTGGTCATCGACGGTATCGTCAACGGCAGTGCGCGCTTCATTGGCTGGTTTGCCAGCGTGATCCGCTTCCTCCAATCCGGTTACATCTATCACTACGCGTTTGCCATGATTATCGGCATGTTGGGGCTCTTGACCCTGTTTGTAACGCTCGGCGGCAAATAAGGCGAGGGACACTAATGCACGCTTATCCGATTCTCAGTATCGCGATCTGGCTGCCGATCCTGTTCGGCCTCCTGGTCCTTGCCATCGGTTCCGACAGGAACCCCGGCCCGGCGCGCTGGATTGCGCTGGTCGGCTCGGTACTCAGCTTTATCGTCACGATTCCGCTCATCACCAGCTTCGATTCGAGCACCGCTGAATTGCAGTTCGTCGAGAAGGCGAACTGGATCGAACGCTTCAACATCACCTATCACCTGGGCGTCGACGGCATCTCGATGTGGTTCGTCGTGCTGACCGCGTTGATCACAGTGATCGTCGTGATCGCAGGGTGGGAAGTCATCACGAAGAACGTGTCGCAGTATCTGGCTTCGTTCCTGATCCTGTCGGGCATCATGGTCGGCGTGTTCAGCGCCGCCGACGGCATGCTGTTCTACGTGTTCTTCGAAGCAACGCTGATCCCGATGTACATCATCATCGGCGTGTGGGGTGGGGCGAACCGCGTGTACGCGGCGTTCAAGTTCTTCCTGTACACGCTGATGGGCTCGCTCCTGATGCTGGTCGCGCTGCTGTACCTGTACACGCAGACGGGCACGTTCGATCTCGCCACGTGGCAGAGCGCGCAGATCGGCATGACGCCGCAGATATTGCTGTTCATCGCGTTCTTCCTTGCGTTTGCCGTGAAGGTGCCGATGTGGCCGGTCCACACGTGGTTGCCCGACGCGCACGTGGAAGCGCCGACGGGCGGCTCGGTCGTGCTGGCCGCGATCATGCTGAAGCTCGGCGCCTATGGCTTCGTGCGTTTCTCCCTGCCGATTGCACCGGACGCAAGCCACTTCCTGGCTCCAGTCGTGATCACGCTGTCGCTGATCGCGGTGATCTACATCGGTCTCGTCGCGATGGTGCAGACGGACATGAAGAAGCTGGTCGCGTATTCGTCGATTGCGCACATGGGCTTCGTCACGCTCGGCTTCTTCATCTTCAACCAGCTCGGTGTGGAAGGCGCAATCATCCAGATGATCTCGCACGGCTTCGTGTCGGGCGCGATGTTCCTGTGTATCGGCGTGCTGTATGACCGTATGCACTCGCGCCAGATCGCCGATTACGGCGGCGTCGTGAACACGATGCCGAAGTTCGCGGCGCTCGTGATGCTGTTCTCGATGGCCAACTGCGGCCTGCCGGGCACCTCCGGTTTCGTCGGCGAATTCATGGTGATTCTGGCCGCCGTCCAGTACAACTTCTGGATCGCGGGCGGTGCGGCGTTCACGCTGATTCTCGGCGCGGCCTACACGTTGTGGATGTACAAGCGCGTGTACTTCGGCGCCGTCGCGAACGATCACGTGAAGAACCTGCTCGACGTCAACCGTCGCGAATTCTTCATGCTGGCTGTGCTGGCGGGCCTGACGCTGTTGATGGGCCTGTATCCGAAGCCTTTCACCGATGTGATGCAAGTATCCGTGGAAAACCTCCTCGCCCACGTCGCGCAGTCCAAGCTGCCGTTGTCACAGTAATACAGAGCGGAGGAATCTAAAGATCATGCAAAACGCCCCTATCAATGCTCTGTTGCCTGACGCGCTGCTGATGTTCGCAGTGGTCGTCGCGTGGCTCAACGACACGTTCTTCGGCGAGACCAGTCGCCGTACGACGTATTACATCGCCATCCTGTCGTCGGTGGTCGCCGGCGTGTGGTTTGCGATCAACGCGTTCGACCCGACGCCGCATTACTTCTTCTCGCGCATGTACGTGGTGGATCCGTTCGCCAGCGCGATGAAGGCGGTGGTGTCGCTGGGTTACGCGGTGTCGATCATCTATTCGCGCAAGTACCTCGAAGATCGCGACCTGTTCCGCGGCGACTTCTTCCTGCTCGGCATGTTCTCGCTGCTCGGCCAGCTCGTGATGATCTCGGGCAACAACTTCCTGACGCTGTACCTTGGTCTGGAACTGATGTCGCTGTCGCTGTATGCCGTGATTGCGCTGCGTCGTGATGCGGCGCAGTCGAACGAAGCGGCAATGAAGTACTACGTGCTGGGCGCGCTCGCATCGGGCTTCCTGCTGTACGGTATCTCGATGCTGTACGGCGCGACCGGTTCGCTCGAACTCGGCGAAGTGCTGAAGGCCGTGGCTTCGGGTCATATCAACGATGTCGTGCTGCTGTTCGGCGTGATCTTCATCGTGGCGGGCGTGGCGTTCAAGATGGGCGCAGTGCCGTTCCATATGTGGGTGCCGGACGTCTATCAAGGCGCACCGACTGCAATGACGCTGCTCACCGGCGGTGGCCCGAAGGTCGCGGCATTCGCGTGGGGCCTGCGCTTCCTGGTGATGGGTCTGCTGCCGCTCGCCGTCGACTGGCAGGAAATGCTGGTGATTCTCGCGGCGCTGTCGATGATCGTCGGCAACATCACGGGTATCGTCCAGCGCAACATCAAGCGGATGCTGGCTTACTCGGCGATCTCGAACATGGGCTTCGTGCTGCTCGGTCTGCTGTCGGGTGTGGTCGACGGCAAGGCGGGTGGGGCGGCTGACGCTTACGGTTCCGCGATGTTCTACAGCATCGTCTATCTCGTGACGACGCTCGGCACGTTCGGCATCGTGATGCTGCTCGCACGCCGCGATTTCGAAGCCGAAACGCTCGACGACTTCAAGGGTCTCAACCAGCGCAGCCCGATCTTCGCCTTCGTGATGATGGTGATGATGTTCTCGCTCGCCGGCATTCCGCCGACGGTCGGGTTCTACGCGAAGCTCGCCGTGCTCGAAGCGACGGTGAACGCAGGTCTGACGTGGCTCGCTGTGCTGGCCGTGGTGACGTCGCTGTTCGGCGCGTTCTACTACCTGCGTATCGTCAAGCTGATGTACTTCGACGCGCCGCAGGATACGTCGCCGATCGTCGGCGACGCCGGCAAGCGCGCGCTGCTCGCGCTGAACGGTGTCGCGGTACTGGTGCTCGGCATCGTGCCGGGTCCGCTGATGACGGTCTGCCTGCAGGCTATCCAGCACACACTGCCGCTGTAATGTCGGCAGCAGGCTGGTTTATCGTGTTGTTGGCGCTCGTGGGCGCCAACCTGCCGTTCCTGAACCAGCGGCTCTTCGCCGTCGTCCCGATGAAGTTGAAGGCGGCGAAGAAGAGCGCCTGGTTGCGAATAGCCGAAATGATCGTGCTGTATTTCGTGATCGGCGCGCTCGGCTTCATGCTCGAAGCGCGCGCCGGCAACCGCTTCGACCAGGGCTGGCAGTTCTATGCGGTCACGTTCAGTCTCTTCGTCGTGTTCGCTTTCCCTGGCTTCACCTGGCAGTACCTTCTCAAACGACGCTGACGGCGCCAGCCGTCGCGTTCCCGGCTTTTTCTGAGGTCCGCACATGGCTGAACTCCCGAACCACGACGCAAAGCTCACCGAAAAGTGCCTGGAGAGCAGGACGCTGCATGAGGGTCCGTTCCTGACGCTCAAGTGCGATACCGTCGAGTTGCCCGATGGCAAGCACGCCACGCGCGAATACGTGCAGCATCCGGGCGCCGTGATGGTGATCCCGCTCTTTGACGACGGCCGCGTGCTGATGGAAAGCCAGTTTCGCTATCCGATCGGCAAGGTGATGTACGAGTATCCGGCCGGCAAGCTGGATCCGGACGAGGGCGCGCTGGCCTGCGCAAAGCGCGAACTGGCCGAGGAAACGGGTTATACGGCGCGCGAATACGTGTACATCACACGCATCCACCCGATCATTTCGTATTCGACGGAGTTCATCGACATCTACCTCGCGCGCGGGCTCACCGCTGGCGAGCGCAAGCTGGACGATGGCGAATTCCTCGAACTCTTCACGGCGACCGTGCCGCAAGTGTCGGAGTGGGTGCGCACCGGCAAGATCACCGACGTCAAGACGATCATCGGGACGTTCTGGCTGGAGAAGGTTTTGTCGGGCGTATGGCCGACCGCCGCGCCTGAAGCGGACTGAACCGGCGGGGTACGCACACGAACATCGCATCAAACACATAACGGCGGCCCGCGAGGCCGCCGTTATCGTTTCAGCGATAGCTCCCGGCGTTTCAATCGACTCCGGCGGGGTTCGCCGCAAAGCGCTAGAATCGGCCCACGCTATCGATTGAAAGCGCGCATCGCGCCCTTAGATGAAAAGCTAAATTTTTTGCGAACGATCGTTCACAAATTTCCATTTTGCGATAAACTGGTTGCAAGCCCTGATTCCACATGAAGGTCCTCGATTTAACGTGTCCGCATGGCCATCGGTTCGAAGGCTGGTTCGCTTCCGCCGATGATTTCGAGTCGCAGTTGTCCCGCAAGCTGGTCGAATGTCCGATCTGCGGAGTGACCGAAGTGAGCCGTGTGCCGTCTGCGCCCAGGCTGAACCTGTCCGGCGCTACGGCGGCTTCCGCGCCTGCGAACGCGGTTGAATTGCAGGCGTACGCGATGCGTGCACTGCGCGAGGTACTGGAAAAGACCGAGAACGTGGGCGACCGCTTCGCCGAGGAGGCACGGCGCATTCATTACAACGAAGCGCCTGCACGCAGTATTCGTGGTGTCACGACACCCGAAGACGCGAGAGCCTTGGTCGAAGAAGGCATCGAAGTGATGTCGCTGCCGGTCCCGGCCGCCCTGAAAGAACCGCTGCAGTAACGGCGCGGTGCCTTCCTGGCGGCGGCGGTCCAGCCGCGGCCAGGAGACTTAGCGCATGAATCTGGATTATTCCCAAGCTGACGACGCATTCCGCGCCGACATCCGTTCGTGGCTCGAGGCTAACCTGCCTCACGCGCTGCGCGACAAGGTACTCAACCACAAACGTCTGAACCGCGAAGACTTCGCGAGCTGGCACAAGCTGCTCGGCACGCGCGGCTGGTCGGTGTCCGCGTGGCCGAAAGAATTCGGCGGCCCGGGCTGGGACCCGACGCAACGCCACATCTGGGACGAAGAATGTGCCCGCATCGGCGCGCCGTCGGTGCTGCCGTTCGGCGTATCGATGGTGGCGCCCGTGCTGATGAAATACGGCAGCGAGGCGCAAAAGCGCCACTACCTGCCGCGCATTCTCGACGGCACCGACTGGTGGTGTCAGGGTTACTCCGAGCCGGGCTCGGGCTCGGACCTCGCGTCGCTGCGTACACGCGCGGAGCGCGTTGGCGATCACTACGTCGTGAACGGCCAGAAAACGTGGACGACGCTCGGCCAGCACGCCGACATGATGTTCTGCCTCGTGCGCACCGATAGCGGCGCGAAGAAGCAGGAGGGCATTTCGTTCATCCTGATCGACATGAAGACGCCCGGCATCACCGTGCGTCCGATCATCACACTCGACGAAGATCACGAGGTGAACGAAGTCTTCTTCGAAGACGTGAAAGTGCCGGTCGAAAATCTCGTCGGTGATGAGAATCGCGGCTGGACGTACGCGAAGTATCTGCTTGGCCACGAGCGCACAGGTATCGCGCGTGTCGGTCAGTCGAAGCGCGAACTCGTGTTCCTGAAGCGTCTCGCGCTCAACCAGAAGAAGAATGGCAAGCCGTTGCTCCACGACCCGGTGTTCTCCGCGAAGGTCGCGAATCTGGAAATCGAAATGATGGCGCTCGAAATCACGGTGCAACGTGTCGTGAGCGCCGAGACAGGCGGACGCGGGCCCGGACCGGAAGCGTCGATGCTGAAGATCAAGGGCACCGAAGTGCAACAGGCGTTGACCGAATTGATGTTCGAAGCGGTCGGTCCGATGGCCGCGCCGTTCGATGTGCCATTCCTCGAGGGTGAGCGCGAGCACAGCATCGCGGGCGACGACGATGCAGCGCCGCTGGCGGCGTATTACTTCAATTTCCGTAAGACGTCGATCTACGGCGGTTCGAACGAGATTCAAAAGAACATCATCGCGCAGATGATTCTGGGCCTTTGAGGAGCGGCGCATGGACTTCACTTTCAACGACGAACAACAGCAATTCGCCGACGCACTGCGCCGCTATCTGGACAAGAACTACGGCTTCGAGGCACGTCAGTCGATCGTGCATACGGAAGCCGGTGTGTCGGACGCGCACTGGTCCGCTTTCACCGAACTCGGCCTGACGGCGCTGCCGGTGCCGGAAGCGCAGGGCGGCTTCGACGGCGGCACGGTCGACATGCTCGTGGTCATGCAGGAACTGGGTCGGGCGCTGGTCGTCGAGCCGTACTGGGCGACGGCCGTGGGCATCGAGGCAGTGCGCCTCGCAGGCAGCGGGCAAGGCGACGATGCTCAACTGCTCGAACGCGCCGCAGCGGGCGAGATCAAGCTCGCGGTCGCATTTCATGAGCCGGATGCGCGCTACGACATTTTCGCCGTGGAGACGACCGCGACGAAGCAGGGCGATGGCTACGCGCTAACGGGTAAAAAATCAGTCGTGCAGCACGGCGCGCAGGCGGATCACTGGATCGTGCCCGCACGACTGGACGGCGAGATCGCGCTGTTTGTGATCGATCGCAACGCACAGAACGTAAAGGTCACCGACTACCGTACGATCGACGGTCAACGCGCCGCGACGCTGTCGTTCGAAGCGACACCGGCGCGACGTCTGGCCGGCGCGCATGCGGGTGCCGCGACGCTCGAGCGTATCGCCGATTACGGCATCGTGCTGCTCTGCGCGGAAGCCGTTGGTGCGCTCGACGCGCTGAATCACGCCACCGCCGAATACACGAAGCAGCGTCAGCAGTTCGGCGTGCCGATCGCGCGCTTCCAGGCGTTGCAACATCGCATGGTCGAGATGCTGATCCACGCAGAACAGGCGCGCTCGGTCGCGTATCTCGCCGCAGTCCGCTACGCGAGCGAAGATGTCGACGAGCGTCGTCGCGCGGTGTCCGCGGCGAAGGTTCGCGTCGGGCAGGCCGCGCGTTTTGTCGGGCAGCAGGCGGTTCAACTGCACGGCGGCATGGGCGTGACCAACGAAGTCGCGGCGGCGCATCTGTTCAAGCGTCTCGCGATCATCGAAACCACGCTCGGCGACGTCGATCACCATCTCGAACGCTTCGCCGCGCTGCCCGGTTTTGCCGTCGCCGAAGTATGATCGAACGCTGATCTAACCGAACGGAGTGCCAGCATGGGTTTGAGTTTCGAAGACATGGAGGTAGGCAGGACCTTCGAAATCGGTGAACACACGTTCACGCGTGACGAGATCGTCAGGTTCGCTGAGCAATTCGATCCGCAACCATTTCACGTCAGCGACGAAGGCGCGGCTGCTTCGCCGTACGGCAGGTTGATCGCAAGCGGCTGGCACACCTGTTCGGTGATGATGGGTCTGCTCGTGCGTAACGCATTTGCGGGTTCGACATCGATGGGTTCGCCCGGAATCGACGACATTCGCTGGATCAGGCCGGTGTATGTCGGCGATACGATCCGCATGACGAACACCATCCTCGACCGGCGCGTGTCGGCGAGCAAGCCGGATCGTGGGATCGTTTCGACGCAATGGGAAGGCGTCAACCAGCACGGCGAGACAGTCATCACGGTGCGCTCGAAAGGGCTCTTCGGTCTGCGGAATCCGGGTAGCGCGTCATGACGCCCGATGACGTCACAGCCGCGGATGCCGATGCGCTGCGTTCGCTTGCCGGCAGCGACGCGCTGGTCAGCGACTGGGTCGAAATCGATCAGGCGAGCGTGGACCGTTTTGCGGCTGCGACCGGCGATCATCAGTGGATTCACGTCGATCCCGAGCGGGCGAAGCGTGAGTCGCCGTTTGGCGGACCGATCGCACGCGGGTTTATGACGCTGTCGCTGATTCCCGCGCTGCTTGAAAAGACCGTCTCGTTGAAGCAGCGCATGGGCGTCAACTATGGGCTCAATCGCGTGCGCTTTACGTCACCGGTGGTGGTTGGCTCGAAAGTGCGCGCGAACTTCCTGGTGGCCAGCGTGACGGATGTCGATGACAACGGTGTTCAGGTCATCTGGAGTGTGACGCTTGAAAAGCAGGGCAGCGAACGGCCCGTTTGCGTCGCCGAGTTCATCACGCGGCATTATTTCTAGCTTCAGCGCCTTAAAGCTACCGAAAGCAAAACGCGGTTGTCCCACACAGGCAACCGCGTTTTTCATTGCCGGCACTCAATGCTTCGCGTATTGCGTCGCGCCGAACAGTATCTCGCGCGCCTTGTCGTCGGTCAGTTCCTTTCGCGCCGACGCCAGCACTTCCACGCCACGCATCACCGCCGGACGCGCGGCGATTTCTTCGTGCCAGCGTTTCACATTCGGGAAGTCGTCGAGTTCGACGCCCTGGTTTTTCCATGAGCGCGTCCACGGGAACGATGCGATGTCCGCGATCGTATAGTCGTTGCCCGCCAGATAAGCCGTCTTGCCGAGCTGTGTATCCATCACGCCGTACAGACGCCGCGTCTCATTCGTATAGCGGTTGATCGCGTATTCGATCGTCTCCGGCGCGTAGAGGCGAAAGTGGTGCGCCTGGCCGAGCATCGGGCCAATGCCGCCCATCTGGAACATCAGCCATTGCAGCGTCGTGTAGCGGGTGGCCGGGTCCGTCGGCAGGAACTTGCCGGTCTTCTCGGCCAGATAAATCAGGATCGCGCCGGATTCGAATAGCGAAAACGGCTTGCCGTCAGCGGACTTTGGACCGTCGGGATCCACCATCGCGGGAATCTTGTTGTTCGGACTGATCGCGAGGAATTCGGGCGTGAACTGGTCGCCGGCGCCGATGTTGATCGGGTGCACCGTGTACGGGAGGCCGGTTTCCTCCAGCATGATGTGGATCTTGTGGCCGTTCGGGGTCGCCCAGCTGTAGACATCGATCATCGTGACTCCTGGTTTTCATGAGCGCAGCGCCGCGCGATGCAACTTGCGACGCCGCAACATTGAGGCAGGCGAAAATTAGAGCACAGATCGAATGTTGATGCAGGGCGTGGCTCAGGCCACGCCGCTGCATCGCGTGAATCACACTGTAGTCACGAATGTTTCGTTGCAGCCACGTCGCTCGATGTTTCCGCATGGCGCGACAGTTCGAGTTTCGCGATCGCGTTGCGATGCACTTCATCGGGACCGTCAGCGAAACGCAGCGTGCGCGCCGACGTGTACGCATAGGCGAGCGGGAAATCGTCACTCATGCCGGCCGCGCCGTGCGCCTGCATGGCCCAGTCGATCACCTGACACGCCATGTTCGGCGCGACGACCTTGATCATCGCGATCTCGCCGCGTGCGCCCTTGTTGCCGACGGTGTCCATCATGTATGCCGTCTTCAGCGTGAGGAGACGCGCCTGTTCGATCATGCAGCGTGCTTCGGCGATACGCTCCAGCGTCACGCCTTGCGCCGCGACAGGTTTGCCGAACGCAACGCGTTGCAGCGAACGCTTCGACATCAGTTCGAGCGCACGTTCCGCAAGACCGATCAGCCGCATGCAGTGGTGAATGCGTCCCGGCCCAAGCCGGCCTTGAGCGATCTCGAAGCCGCGACCTTCGCCCAGCAGCAGGTTCGACGCCGGCACGCGCACGTTTTCCAGCGTGATTTCCATGTGACCGTGCGGCGCGTCGTCATAGCCGAATACCGTCAGCGGACGATGCACGGTAATGCCGCTCGCGTCGGAGGGAACCAGGATCATCGACTGCTGCTGATGACGCGGCGCTTCGGGATCGGTCTTGCCCATCACGATATAAACCTTGCAGCGCGGATCGCCCGCACCCGACGACCACCACTTGCGCCCATTGATAATGTAGTCGTCGCCATCACGCACGATGCTGGTCTGGATGTTCGTCGCATCCGACGATGCTACCGCCGGCTCCGTCATCAGGAACGCCGAACGGATATGGCCCTGCAGCAGCGGCTCAAGCCATTCGCGTTTGTTTTCCTCGCTGCCGTAGCGCTCGATGGTTTCCATGTTGCCGGTATCGGGCGCGTTGCAGTTGAACACTTCCGGCGCCCAGGGCACGCGTCCCATGATCTCGCAGAGCGGCGCGTATTCCAGATTCGTCAGACCCGCTCCGCGCGCCGAGTCCGGCAGGAACAGATTCCACAGGCCCGCATCGCGCGCTTTCTGCTTGAGACTTTCGATCAGCTCAGTCGGAATCCAGGCATTGCCGTTCTGGCGGTTCTGCGCAATCTCTTCGGCAAACGCGCGCTCATTCGGATAGATGTGTTCGTCGAAGAAGGCGAGCAACTTCTCGCGCAGCGCCTGAACCTTCGGGGTGTAATCGAAATTCATGTATGACCTCGCGGGTAGATAAGCAGTTGTTCGGGGCTGCAGCGCCTTAGCGGACCTTTTGCGCGTAGCGCCACGCGAGTTCCGCCATCGGCTTCGCACGACGACCGGCATCAATTGCCTGCGCGCTCGCGGCGGTGCCATCGACGACGCGCTTCATGATCCCCTGCAGGATCGCCGCGATGCGGAACATGTTGTACGCCAGATAGAAGTTCCAGTCGCCCTGGATTTCGAAGCCGGTGCGCGCGCAATAACGCGCGACGTAGTGCGCTTCGTCCGGAATGCCGAGCGCGGCCCAGTCGAGGCCCGCGATACCGCGAAACTGTGTGGGATCGACGTGCCACGCCATGCAGTGATACGCGAAATCGGCGAGCGGATCGCCGAGCGTCGACAGTTCCCAGTCGAGCACAGCAAGCACTCGCGGCTCGTGCGGATGAAAGATGAGGTTGTCGAGCCGGTAATCGCCATGCACGACCGACGCACGCTCACCCGTTTCAGCGGGCATATGCAGCGGCAGCCATTCGATGAGGCGATTCATCGCGTCGATCGGTTCGGTTTCGGACGCGACGTACTGCTTGCTCCAGCGGCCGATCTGTCGCGCGAAGTAATTGCCCGGCTTGCCGTAACCGGCGAGTCCAGCCGCTGCGGGATCGACACGATGCAAAGCGGCGATCACGCGATTCATTTCGTCGTAGATCGCCCGGCGCTCGTCGGGCGTCATGCCGGGCAGCGACGGGTCCCACAGCACGCGCCCCTGGACGAATTCCATCACGTAGAACGCGCGTCCCGTCACGCTTTCGTCTTCGCAGAGCGCGAGCATTTTCGCGACTGGCACGTCGGTGTCGGCGAGCGCGTGCATCACGCGATATTCGCGTTCCACCGCATGCGCCGACGGCAACAGTTTTGCCGCGGGCGCAGGCTTCGCGCGCATCACATACGAGCGGGAGGGCGTGACGAGTTTGAAGGTGGGATTGGACTGGCCGCCGGCAAACTGCTCGACGGTGAGCGGCCCTGCGAAGCCTTCGACATGTTGCGCAAGCCACGCGCCAAGTGCCCCGGCGTCGAAGCGCTGTTGGTCAGCGACGGGCCGTGTGCCTTCGAATGCCGAGTAGTCCGGCGTGTGTTCCGATTCTCCTGCGGGGCCGGCTTGCACCATTGTCTCCTCCAGATCGGGTTCAGCTACGCTTGTATTGAATGAATTGTGCGTAGAGCAGTTCCATCGTCGTGTTCCGCACGTCGCGATGGAGCGGCGAGGGCGGCGAATAGTTGATCGCGCGCAGCACCCAGTCGCGCGGCGCGGCGCCGACATCGAGCGCATTGATGCAGCCGGTCGCCTGCGCCAGATGGCCGAAGAACGTGCGGCCGCCCGCCGTGATCGCGTGCGAGAGAATGGCGCGGTTCACGCCGCCATGCAGCACGAGGAGGACGGTGTCCCACGACGTGTCGTCGCGCAACGCCGCGAGCGCCGGCAGCACGCGGTCGAACAGTTCGCCGATCGTTTCGCCGCCAAGAAAATGCGTGTCTTCGGAGACGATGCCATCGAACGCGTTCAGAAACGCTGCTTCGAGATCTTCAGCGGGAATGCTGCCGAGCCGCCCGCCGCGAATTTCCTGCAACGCGGGCTCGATTTCGAGCTCGATCTGCTGACCGGTTTCGGCGAGCACGCGCTGCGCGGTTTCGACTGTGCGCGGCAGGCCGCTTACGATCACCCGATCGAAGCGAACCTGCTCCTGCGCGAACACGCGGCCCGCAGCGCTCGCCTGTTCGCGACCATTCTCGTTGAGCGGCACGGTTTCCGGATCGATCGCGCGACCGGAGGCATCGAAGTATGTGACATCGCCATGTCGCATCAGATAGATTCGGCGACGCTTCGGCAACTCAAAGGTGACGTTGTGCGGTTCGCTCATTTGTAGACTGGTGTGCGTTTTTCGAGGAACGCGGTGATGCCTTCGAGTGCGTCGCCCTGATGCAGCGCGGAGACGAAGCTGTCGCGTTCGGCGGCGAGATGATCGGAGAGCGGTTGCGTGCCCGCTGCACCGATCAGCGATTTGATGCGTGTAATCGAATAGGGAGAAATCTTGCCAAGATCGTCGGCCCACGCGAGCGCTGTATCGCGTACAGCGCCTGCTTTTGCCAGCTTGTTCACCACACCCAGTTCGTGCAGACGCGTTGCGACGACCGGCTTGCCTTCGAACAGCACTTCGGCCGCGAGCTGGCGCGGCAATGCCTGCGCGAGAAACCACGAGCCGCCGCCGTCCGGCGTCAGGCCAACGCGCGCATACGACATCACGAACTTCGCGTCATCGGCGGCGACGATCAGGTCACAGGCGAGCGCGAGCGAAAACCCCGCGCCGGCCGCCGCGCCTTCGACGGCTGCGATCACCGGTTTCGTCGATGAACGCAATGCGGCGATCCATTCGCCAAGCAAATCGATGTTTTGCGCCTGCACCGAAGGGTCTTTCGCGCGATTTTCGAGCAGCCGGTTCAGGTTGCCGCCCGCGCAGAAGAACTGGTCCGCGCCGGTCAGCACGATTGCGCGGATCGACGGGTCGCGCTCGGCCGTGTCGATCGCTTCGATGCCGGCCGCGTACATGTCCGGATGCAGCGCGTTGCGTGCGCCTGGATTCGACAGCGTGAGGACAAGCGTCGATTCGCTTTCGGCCGGGCGAGAGGTGAGAAGTTCGGCGCTCATCGCGGGTCCTTTGCATGGGTGTCGGCATTGGCGTTTGCCTCGGCCGCGTCGGTTTGCGTCAGCGAAAGGCCGAGTTGTGCGCGTCGCGCGAGCCACGGCGACGGACGGTAACGCGGATCTTCCAGCACGCTGAAGATATTGCGCAGGATCGTGAGAATCGTCTTCGCGCCGAGCGCGTCGCCGAGTGCGAGCGGTCCACGCGGATAACCGAGGCCGAGCGTGACGGCCAGGTCGATATCGAGCGGCGACGCGATCTGTTTCTGCGCGATATCGCAACCGATGTTGACGATGGTCGCGACCACGCGTTGCGCGACGAAGCCGGTCGAATCGCGGATCACGGTGACGGGTACGTTGCCGGATGCGAAGAGCGCGTGACCGGCGTCGCGCGAGGCGCGCGTGGTCGCGGGCGTTGTCATCAGCGTGCGGCGTTGTGCGCCGGCCAGCGGGAACAGCGCATCGATAGCGACGACGCGGCTTGCATCGAGATTCTCGTCGACGGCGGCCGTGGTCGCATCGTGGCCAAAAGGCGTGACGACGATCAGCGAATCTGCTGCGGGCGTTGCGCCTTCGTCGAGGGCGACGCCGCTTTCAGCGACGATCTGCAGCACGGCTTCGCGCGCTTCCGGATAGCGTCGGCTGACCCACACGCGTTTCGGCAATTCCGTCGGCGCCGCAGCTTCGGCTTCGACCTGCTGCTTGCCGTCTACATATTGATAAAACCCTTCGCCGGTCTTGCGTCCGATCAATCCGCCCGCGAGCCGCGTGCCGGTAATCGGTGACGGCGTGAAGCGCGGTTCTTCATAGAACTGGTGATAGATCGACTCCATCACCGGATGCGACACGTCGAGCGCCGTCAGGTCGAGCAGCTCGAAGGGTCCGAGGCGGAAGCCCGCCTGCTCGCGCATGATCCGGTCGATATCGACAAAACTCGCGACGCCTTCACCCGCCACGCGCAGGCCTTCGGTATTCATCCCGCGGCCGGCGTGATTGACGATGAAGCCCGGCATGTCCTTCGCGCGCACCGGCGTGTGGCCCATGCGGCGCGCCAGATCCATCAGCGCATCGCCGGCGGCCGGATCGCTGCGCAGGCCATCGATCACTTCGACGACCTTCATCAGCGGCACCGGATTGAAGAAGTGATAGCCGACAACACGCGACGGATCCTGGCAGCCTGCCGCAATCGACGTGATCGACAGTGACGACGTGTTCGACGCCAGCACGCAATTCCCGCCGACGACGGTTTCGAGTTCACGAAAGAGGGTGCGTTTGACGTCGAGCTTTTCGACGATCGCCTCGACGACGAGGTCGCAACCCGCAAGGTCTGCGATCGCCGCCGCGCCGGTCACGCATGCGAGCGCCGCGTGAGCTCGGGCCGGTTCAAGCTTGCCTTTAGCGGTGAGTTTTGCGAACGTGTCGGCAAGGTAGTCGCGCGCCGCGCCGACGGCTTCCGGATTCGTGTCGAAGAGACGCACGTTGATGCCCGAGAGCGCCGCGATCTGTGCGATGCCGCGACCCATTGCGCCTGTGCCGACGACGCCGATCGTTTCGATGCTGAACTGACGAGAGGTCATGGTAAGGCTCGACTCCATGGTAGTTTTTAGAATAGCACGATCGTGCAAATTTTGAGATGATGGGTTAACACGGACAGCGCGATCTTCGGCCACACGCGAAGCGTTGTCCCATCACCAGACAGAACAGGCCGGAAGGAGACTCCTGATGATCAAGCTGTGCGGTTTCGCGTTGTCCAACTACTACAATAAGGTGAAATTCGTTCTGCTCGAGCACGACATTCCTTTCGAGGAAGTGCTGGTGGTGCCGAGCCAGGATGAAGCATTGCTCGTGCATTCGCCGCTCGGCAAGGTGCCGTTTATCCAGACCGAGTACGGCGATCTGTGCGAGTCGCAGGCGATCGTCGAATATGTGGCCGCGCGCTATCCGGAAAAGGCAATTTTCTCTGCTGATCCGTGGATTGCCGCAAAAGAGCGCGAGATGATCTTCTTCGTCGACGTGCATCTCGAACTGACTGCGCGCAATCTGTACAAGCAGGCGTTCTTCGGCGGCACGATCACCGACGCGACCAGGGGGCGCGTCGAAAAACTGCTGAACCATCATATCAGCGGCTTCAAACGGCTCGCGAAGTTCACGCCGTATCTGCACGGCGAGCGATTCAGCGTCGCCGACGCGGCGGGTTTCGTCAATCTGCCGCTCGTGGGCATGGCCACGCAGGCGATCTACGGCCGCGACTTTCTGCTCGACGCCGGTATCGACTGGAAAGCGTATGTGAAGGCGATCAACGAACGGCCGGCCGCGCAACGCGTGACGGCTGACCGCAAGGCCCACGTCGAGGCGCAGCGCAAAAAGGCGTGATCGGTGTGGACGTGAACGCGAGGTCGCTCGCGAGGCGCGATGCGTCGGTGTAAAACACGCGCGCGACGATGAGGAGCACATTTCCGTTCGCATCGTCGCGCGCGCCGGATCAGAGACGCGCCAGCCGTTCGAGGGCTGTCGCGAGCGTGCTTTCCTGCTTCGCGAAGCAGAAGCGCACGACGCCCGATTCGTGCGACTCGTGATAGAACGCCGACACGGGAATCGCCGCCACGCCGATTTCGCCGGTCAGCCACTGCGCGAAATCGGCTTCGGGCAGATCGCTGATCGCCGAGTAATCGACGCACTGGAAATAGGTGCCTTCGCAGGGCAATAACTTGAAGCGTGAATTCGCGAGGCCCGCGCGGAAGAAGTCGCGCTTCTTCTGATAGAACGCGGGCAGTTCGAGATACGGCGTCGGGTCCTGCATGTAGTGCGCGAGGCCGAGCTGCATCGGCGTGTTCACAGTGAACACGTTGAACTGATGCACCTTGCGGAATTCCGTTGTCAACGCGGCGGGCGCGGCGACATAGCCGACCTTCCAGCCCGTCACGTGATACGTCTTGCCAAAGCTCGACACGACGAAGCTGCGCTGCGCCAGCTCCGGATAACGCGCCACGCTTTCGTGCGGGGCGCCGTCATAGACCATGTGTTCGTAGACCTCGTCCGACAGGATCAGCACGTTGGTGCCGCGCACGATCTCTTCGAGCTTCTTCATGTCCTCGGCGCGCCACACGGTGCCCGTCGGATTGTGCGGCGTGTTGATCAGCAGCAGCCGGGTTTTCGGCGTGATCGCGGCGGCGAGTTTATCGAACGGAATCGCGTAGTCGGGCGCGTCGAGCGTGACGAACACCGGCTTGCCGCCCGCCAGTTCGATCGACGGCAGATAGCTGTCGTACGTCGGTTCGACGACGATCACTTCGTCGCCTGGGTGGACCGTGCACAGGATCGCGGTCAAGAGTGCCTGCGTCGCGCCGGCAGTTACCGTGATTTCGCTGTCGGCGTCGTAGCGGCGGCCGTACAGATTCGCGATCTTGTCCGAGATCGCCTGACGTAACGGCGCGAGGCCGGCCATCGGCGGATACTGGTTGTGACCGTCGCGCATCGCGTCGGCCACCGCATCCACTATGCGCGGATCGCAACTGAAATCCGGAAAGCCCTGGCCGAGGTTCACCGCGCCTTTCTGCGCGGCGAGCGCGCTCATCACGGTGAAGATCGTCGTGCCGACGTTCGGCAGACGGGACGGGAAGGTCGGAGTCGTGGGCGTGTCGTGCGGTGAATTCATGGCGCTGTCCGGAGCGTGAGCGAGGGTCTCGGTTTGATTGCGGGGAACAGGAGGCGTTGCGTTGATCAGGCGGCCGAAGCCGCTTCGGTGGATGTCTCAGCCGATGTCGCGAGACATGCGGCGACGAACGGCGCGGGTTGCGCGATCTGGAAACCGAAATCGCGCGCGATGCGTTTCGCCATCTTGAGCAGCGCGCGATCCTTCGACACCAGCCAGTCGGCCTGTGCGGCGTGCGCGAGTTCGAGAAACTTCTGGTCGTCGCGATCCTTGCATTTCGGCAGCGGCCGCGCGTCTTCGGCGGGCGCGGGCGGCGTGACAGGCTGCGACAGACGCGCGACCGTTTCGAGCGCCGCGGCCTTGTCGATCTCGCGCCGGGCGAACTGCGGATAATCGAGCACGTACGTCAATTCGGCGAGGCAGCGAGCGTCGATCAGCGCCGTCAACGCGCCATGTTCAAGCGCCGCGCGGATCGGGCGGGTATGGGGGTCGTCGAACACGAGGATATCGATCCATACGTTCGAATCGAGCACCACCTGGAGGACATCGCGGCGCGCACCGCGCGAGGCATCGGAACCGTGCATTCGTTACAATCGTGCTTTCGTCTTTGACCGTCAGGCACGGCGTGCCTGTAAGCCTCTATGATAATCGTTCTGTCGCCGGCCAAATCGCTCGACTACGAAACACCCCCGCACGTCAAGAAACACACGATCCCCGATTTTGTCGATGACGCCGCCGAACTGATCGGCGGATTGCGGCGTCTGTCGCCGCAGCAGATCGCCACCTTGATGGACATCTCCGATCCGCTCGCACATCTGAACTTCCAGCGTTACGCCGACTGGTCCGCGAAATTCGACACACGTAATGCGAAGCAGGCCGTGCTCGCGTTCAACGGCGACGTATATGAAGGTTTCGACGCGAAATCGCTGTCCGCCGCCGATCTCGACCATGCGCAGAAACATGTGCGTGTGCTGTCGGGGCTGTATGGGCTGCTGCGTCCGCTGGATCTTTTGCAGCCGTATCGTCTGGAGATGGGCACGCGCTTCGAGAACGCGCGTGGCAAGGATCTGTACGCATTCTGGGGCGAGCGCATCACGCAGGCCCTGAACGCCCAGCTGAAGAAGAACGCGGACGCGGCGCGGATCCTGGTGAATTGCGCGTCGAACGAGTACTTCAGGTCGGTGAAGCCGAAGCTGCTCGACGCGCCCGTGATCACCCCCGTGTTCGAGGACTGGAAGGGCGGCCGCTACAAGATCATCAGTTTTCACGCGAAACGCGCGCGCGGCCTGATGGCGCGTTACGCGGTGGAGAATCGCCTCGACGCGCCCGAAGCGTTGAAGGGCTTCGACGCGGAAGGCTACGCGTTCGATCCCGATGCTTCGAATGATTCCACTTACGTATTTCGCCGGCGCATCGCCGGGTAAGTCGCGACCCCACACACACCACATACACCAGGTACCTCACGTACCACAGGCAGGCCAACACCATGACGATTTCGATCACAAGCAACTTCGACGCAGGCGCAATCGAGGTCGTGTCCTGCGAACAGGCTGACAACATCCGCCTGCGCGTGCGACGCGACAGTCACGCTGAGTTCGCGCAATGGTTCTACTTCCGGCTATCGGGTGCCGCGGGCGAGCGCTGCGTGATGACCTTCGAGAACGCGCACGAATGCGCATTCGCCGAAGGCTGGCGCGGCTATAACGCGATGGCGAGCTACGACCGTGTGAACTGGTTTCGGGTGCCGGCTTCGTACGACGGCCGCGTGCTGACCATCGACCACACGCCCGACTTCGACAGCATTCACTACGCGTATTTCGAGCCGTATGGCGAAGAGCGCCATTCCGAGTTTCTCGGCGCGGTCCAGCAGATGCCGCACGCGACGCTCACGGACCTGGGCAAGACAGTCGAAGGCCGGCCAATGTCGCTGCTCACGCTCGGCACGCCCGATATGGCCGAAGACGGCACGTCGAAGCCGAAGAAGAAAATCTGGATCATCGCGCGCCAGCATCCGGGCGAGACGATGGCGGAGTGGTTCGTCGAAGGCATGGTGAAACGTCTGGCAGGGTGGGGCGACTGGGCGGGCGATCCGGTCGCGCGCAGGCTCTACGATCACGCGGTGTTCCATATCGTGCCGAACATGAATCCGGATGGCAGCGCGCACGGCAATCTGCGCACGAATGCCGCGGGCGCGAACCTGAACCGCGAATGGATGGAGCCGGACGCGGCACGCAGTCCCGAAGTGCTGCTCGTGCGCGATGCGATCCATGCGACCGGCTGCGACCTGTTCTTCGACATCCACGGCGACGAAGCGCTGCCGTACGTGTTTGTCGCGGGCTCGGAGATGCTGCCGGGTTTCACGGAGAAGCAGGGTGAGGAACAGAAGGCCTTTATCGAAGCGTTCAAACAGGCCAGTCCGGATTTCCAGGACAAATACGGCTACGAGTCGAGCAAGTACCGGCAGGACGCGCTGAAGCTCGCGTCGAAGTACATCGGCAATGAATTCGGTTGCCTGTCGCTGACGCTGGAGATGCCGTTCAAGGACAATGCTAACCTGCCCGATGAGCGCGTGGGCTGGAATGGAGAGCGCAGCGCTTCGCTGGGCGCGGCGATGCTCAACGCGATTTTGAGGCACGTCGAGACGTTTGCCTGACGACGACGGGAGAGGTGACGTTGTAGTCGGGGAGTAGCGGGGTGAGGCACGGCGGGTCAGGTTGGCCCGGTCGCGCCGGTGGAGGTTGTGCGGGTTGTGCGGGTTGTGCGGGTTGTGCGGGTTGTGCGGGTTGTGCGGGTTGTGCGGGTTGTGCGGGTTGTGCGGGTTGTGCGGGTTGTGCGGGTTG
>NZ_JBNDML010000024.1:0-120192 GCF_050436565.1 Paraburkholderia sp. GAS42
GCCCATACTGGCTTCCCGCGTCCCCGCGCCTTCTCCTGAAAGCGCGAAAGATCGAGATTCTAGCCACCTCCCCCACGCCTTGCAAGCACTATTTTGATAAGCCCATTCAACGGTGCTTGAACACCGGTTTGCGTTTCTCAACGAATGCGGCCATCCCCTCTTTTTGATCCTCAGTTGCAAACAGGGAATGGAACAGGCGTCGCTCGAAATTCACACCCTCGGCAAGGGTGGTTTCGTAAGCACGATTCACGGATTCCTTCACCATCATCACCGCTGGCAACGGGAACTCCGCGATCGTGGCTGCTGCTGCAACCGCCTCGTCGAGCAATGACGCTGCGGGAATAACACGCGATACGAGCCCTGCTCGCTCAGCTTCATCTGCATCCATGAACCGCGCTGTCAGACACATGTCCATCGCTTTCGCTTTCGACACTGCGCGAGGCAGGCGTTGCGTACCGCCGGCACCCGGCATGACGCCGAGTTTGATCTCCGGCTGGCCAAACTTTGCGGTGTCGGCAGCGAAGATGATGTCGCACATCATCGCCAGTTCGCAGCCACCGCCAAGCGCGAAGCCAGCGACCGCGGCAATGATCGGCTTGCGGATAGTACGTACGGTTTCCCAGTTACGGGTGATGTAGTCGCCCTTGTACACATCCATATAGGTGTACGTGGCCATCATCCCGATATCGGCGCCTGCGGCGAACGCCTTCTCGCTCCCCGTCACAACGATTGCGCCGATTCCGTCGTCGGCATCAAAAACCTTCAGTGCGGCGCCAAGTTCATCCATCAACGCGTCGTTCAAGGCGTTCAGCGCCTTCGGACGGTTCAACGTCACCAGTCCAACCCGGCCGCGAGTCTCCACCAGAATGTTTTCGTAAGCCATGCTTCCTCCTTGTTTTGAATGAAAAGCAAAAACGCTTCGCGTGACTGTCCCAATAATGCTACCATTCGCCAACCAACCGGTCGGTCAATTATTCGACGAAAGCTCCCTCTAACGTTCAGCATCCCTTCCGCCATGACACATCCGCTATTCACGAAGCACGAAGACACGCTGCAGAAGGCGCTCGCCGCCATTGAGACACGCGGCTACTGGAGCCCCTTCGCCGAAATGCCCAGTCCGAAAGTGTACGGTGAAACAGCGAACGCGGATGGCGAAGCCGCGTTCAAGTCTCACCTGAACAAGACGTTCGAGCTGGATCAACCGGCCACAAAGGAAACTGTCGGCGCCGAAATCTCGCCGTTCGGCTTCCCACTCGGCATTCGCTATTCGAAGGCAGACCCCACCACGCTGATCGACGCTGCGGCCACGGCCCAGCGCGACTGGCGCACTGCCGGGCCCGAGGCATGGGTCGGCGTGTGCCTGGAAATTCTGTCGCGGGTGAATCGCGCCAGTTTCGAGATCGGCTACGCCGTCATGCACACGACCGGCCAGGCCTTCATGATGGCCTTCCAGGCGGGCGGCCCCCATGCGCAGGATCGTGCGCTGGAAGCCGTTGTTTATGCATGGGATCAGCTGCGCCGGATTCCAGCCGATGCGCACTGGGAAAAGCCGCAAGGCAAAAATCCGCCACTGGCGATGCACAAGCGCTATACCGTCGTGCCGCGCGGCACTGGCCTCGTGCTCGGCTGCTGCACTTTCCCGACATGGAACGGCTATCCCGGCCTCTTTGCCGACCTGGCAACTGGCAACACGGTCATCGTCAAACCGCATCCGGGCGCGATCCTGCCGCTTGCGATCACCGTGCGCATCGCGCGCGACGTGCTGCGGGAAGCCGGCTTCGATCCGAACGTGGTGACACTGCTTGCGACCGATCCTGATGATGGAGCGCTCGTGCAGGAGCTCGCCCAGCGGCCGGAAATCAAGCTGATCGACTTCACCGGCAGTTCGCAAAACGGTACGTGGCTCGAACGAAACGCACACCAGGCGCAAGTGTTCACTGAAAAGGCCGGCGTCAACCAGATCGTTATCGATTCCGTCGATGACCTCAAGCTGGCCGCCCGGAATATTGCCTTTTCGCTCGCGCTGTACTCCGGCCAGATGTGCACGGCGCCGCAAAACATCTATGTGCCGCGCGACGGCATTCGCACCGCCGAAGGTCAGATGAGCTTCGACGCTGTCGCCGAGGCCCTTGCCGGCGCGGTGCAGAAGCTCGTGGCCGACCCGGCCCGCGCGGTCGAACTGCTCGGCGCAATTCAAAACGATGGCGTGACGCAACGCATCGATGAAGCGCGAAAACTTGGCCGCGTGCTCGTCGACAGCCAGTCGCTCGAACATCCGGCCTTTGCCGGCGCGCGCGTCCGCACGCCGCTCCTGTTGCAACTCGATGCTGCCAGCAATGCTGCGCTGTTCACCCGTGAATGGTTCGGCCCGATCTCGTTCGTCATTGCGACCGACTCGACTGCACAATCGCTCGATCTCGCTGGCGCGATCGCCGCTGGGCATGGCGCGCTCACTCTGTCCGTGTACAGCGTTGACGACGCGGTCCTCGAAGCCGCTCACGAAGCATCGATCCGTGGCGGCGTAGCCCTGTCGATCAACCTGACGGGCGGTGTATTCGTGAACCAGTCAGCGGCATTCTCGGACTTTCACGGTACGGGCGCCAATCCCGCAGCCAACGCCGCACTTGCGGACGCCGCGTTTGTCGCAAATCGATTCCGCGTAATCCAGAGTCGAGTTCATGTTGAACCGAAGGCGGTTCCAGCGTAAGTCGGCCGAACGGCATATGCCATCCGGCCGACTGGAGCCCGGCCCGACGCCCCACTAATATGAGTCGACGGACCGGTGTGCAACGCCGGCCATCACTCTCTGGAACCCGACATGACAGACGCCTTTATCTGCGACGCGATTCGTACCCCGTTCGGCCGCTACGGCGGCGCCCTGAAAGACGTCCGCGCGGACGACCTCGGTGCAGTGCCCATCAAGGCGTTGATCGAGCGCAATCCGGGCGTCGACTGGCACGCGCTCGACGACGTCATTTATGGCTGCGCCAACCAGGCCGGCGAAGACAACCGCAATGTCGCGCGCATGTCGGCGCTGCTTGCCGGCTTGCCTGTCGACGCGCCCGGCGCAACGCTGAACCGGCTCTGCGGTTCAGGCATGGACGCGGTCGGCTCAGCGGCGCGTGCGATCAAGGCGGGCGAGGCGCATCTGATGATCGCCGGAGGCGTCGAGAGCATGACGCGCGCTCCGTTCGTCATGGGCAAGGCGACCAGTGCGTTCGCACGTCAGGCCGCGATCCACGACACGACGATCGGCTGGCGCTTCGTCAACGCGCTGATGAAGCGCGACTTCGGCGTCGATTCCATGCCGGAGACCGCGGAGAACGTTGCCGACCAGTTCGGCATCAATCGCGCTGACCAGGATGCGTTCGCCTTGAGCAGCCAGCAAAAGGCGGCACGCGCCCAGCGTGACGGCACGCTGGCGCAGGAAATCGTCGCGGTCGAAATCGCGCAGAAAAAAGGCGATGCGATTCGTGTGAGCGTCGACGAGCATCCGCGCGAAACATCGCTCGAAGCACTCGGTAAGCTGAAAGGCGTCGTGCGCGCCGAAGGCACGGTCACCGCGGGCAACGCGTCAGGCGTCAACGACGGCGCCTGCGCAGTCCTGCTGGCGAGCAAGGAAGCTTCGGAGAAGTACCGTCTGCGCAGGCGTGCACGCGTCATCGGCATGGCGACAGCCGGCGTGGAACCGCGCATCATGGGCATCGGGCCCGCGCCAGCTACCCAGAAACTCTTGAAGCAGATTGGCATGACGCTCGAACAGTTCGACGTCATCGAATTGAACGAAGCATTCGCGTCGCAGGGCCTCGCCGTACTCCGTGCACTCGGTCTGCGCGACGACGACCCGCGTGTTAATCCGAACGGCGGCGCAATCGCGCTCGGTCACCCGCTCGGCGCGTCGGGCGCGCGACTCATCACAACCGCGCTTCATCAACTGGAACGCACGAACGGGCATTTTGCCCTGTGCACGATGTGTATCGGCGTGGGACAAGGTATTGCACTCGCCATTGAGCGTGTCTGAAGAAGCTACCTTCTGCACCTGCAGGCCATGGAGACAAAGAGGAGACAACCGATGTCCTATGAAGCGATCCGCGTCGAGCTTGACGCCCCGTCCCGCGTCGCAACGGTAACGCTGAATCGCCCCGACAAGCTCAACAGCTTCACGCGGGCGATGCATAAAGAACTGAGTGCGGCGCTCGATGAAGTCGAAGCAGCGGGCGCACGTGCCCTCGTATTGACCGGCGCAGGCCGTGGGTTCTGTGCCGGCCAGGATCTGGCCGACCTCGATTTCACGCCTGGCGCAATGACGGACCTCGGCGGCTTGATCGACGCGCATTTCAATCCGCTGATCCGGCGACTCCAGGCGTTGCCGTTGCCGGTCATCGCGGCTGTCAACGGTACCGCTGCCGGTGCGGGTGCGAATCTCGCGCTGGCCTGCGATCTTGTCATCGCGGCCCGCTCGGCGAGCTTTATTCAGGCGTTTGTGAAAATTGGCCTCGTCCCGGATTCCGGTGGCACGTGGTTTCTACCGCGGCGCGTCGGGATGGCGCGCGCGCTCGGGCTCGCCATAACGGGCGACAAGCTCTCCGCCGAAAAGGCCGAAAGCTGGGGTCTTATCTGGCAGGTCGTCGACGACGCCGATCTCAAGGACGCTGCGGGGAAGCTGGCCACGCAACTTGCGCAGCAGCCGACCCGTGCCATCGCCGAAATCAAGCGCGCGATGCGCGAGGGCGCCACGCAAACGCTGGACGCACAGCTCGACCTCGAGCGCGATCTGCAAAGCGAACTCGGCGGATCGCATGACTACAAGGAAGGCGTACGCGCCTTCATGGAAAAACGCGCAGCACGTTTTGAAGGCCGCTGACATGTCCACCCAGCCACAGCACGACGCAGCAATGACGCCTGACGAACTTGCCCGGGCCACCGCTGACGCCATGTACGAAGCCGACGCCTGCAGCCAGGCACTGGGTCTCGAACTTCTCGACGTGCGCCCCGGATATGCCCGCATGCGTATGAGCGTCCGCCCCGACTTCCTTAACGGCCATCAGATCTGCCATGGCGGCCTGATCTTCACCCTGGCCGATTCGACGTTCGCCTTTGCGTGTAACTCATACAACATCAACACGGTGGCATCGGGCTGCTCGATCGAGTTTCTGCGTCCGGCGTACGGCGACGACGAACTCACCGCCGAGGCGATCGAACAGACGTTGAGCGGACGCAACGGCATCTACGACATCCGTGTGACGAATCGCGCCGGTGAAACAGTTGCCATGTTTCGTGGCAAGTCGGCGCAGATTCGCGGCACGGTGATCCCGACCGACCACTGAATACTCAAGCTGAACCCTCACCGCGACGTTCCGTTGTCCGCCCCGCGCAGCACATCTATTCTGAAAAGTAGCAAAGGAGACATCCGCATGACGACCTCTTTACCGCTCGACCCGATCGAAACGGCGAGCCGCGACGAACTCGCCGCCCTCCAGCTCGAACGACTGAAATGGTCGCTCACGCATGCCTACGAAAACTCGCCGGTTTATCGGCGCAAGTTCGACGACGCGGGCGTCCATCCGTCTGGGGTGAAGACATTGGCGGATCTGTCACGCTTTCCGTTCACCACCAAGAAGGATCTGCGCGACAGCTACCCCTTCGGCATGTTCGCCGTACCGCAGGAACAGATCTCGCGTATTCACGCTTCGTCGGGTACGACCGGCAAGCCGACCGTCGTCGGCTACACCGCGCGCGACATCGACACGTGGGCCAACCTCGTCGCACGTTCGATCCGCGCGGCGGGCGCGCGGCGCGGAGACAAGGTGCACATCAGCTACGGCTACGGGCTGTTCACCGGTGGACTCGGCGCGCACTACGGCGCCGAGCGCGCCGGCCTCACCGTAATTCCGTTCGGCGGCGGACAGACGGAGAAGCAGGTGCAACTGATCCAGGACTTCCGGCCGGACATCATCATGGTGACGCCCAGCTACATGCTGTCGATCGCGGATGAACTCGAACGGCAAGGGGTCGATCCGGCGCACTGCTCGCTGCGGATCGGCATCTTCGGCGCGGAGCCGTGGACGAACGACATGCGTCACGCGATCGAGCAGCGTATGGGCATCGACGCGGTCGATATCTACGGATTGTCCGAAGTGATGGGCCCGGGCGTTGCGTCGGAGTGCGCGGAGACGAAGGACGGTCCGACGATCTGGGAAGATCACTTCTATCCTGAGATCGTCGATCCGGAAACCGGTGAAGTGCTGCCGGAAGGCGAATTCGGCGAACTCGTCTTCACGTCGCTCACGAAAGAAGCGCTGCCGATCATCCGTTACCGGACGCGTGACCTTACGCGTCTGTTGCCCGGCACCGCCCGCACGATGCGTCGTATGGAGAAGATCACCGGCCGCTCGGACGACATGATGATCGTGCGTGGCGTCAACGTCTTCCCGACGCAGATCGAAGAGCTGCTGCTGAAGCAGCATGCGCTTGCGCCGCACTATCAGATCATCCTCACGAAGGAAGGCCCGCTCGACGTACTGACATTGAATGTCGAACCATGTCCCGAGATGGCGCCGGATACGGGCGCGCTCAATACCGCGAAGCAGGCGCTCGCTTATGACATCAAGGTGTTGATCGGGGTGAGCGCGGTCGTGAATGTTCTGGCTGTCAACGGCATCGAACGTTCGGTCGGCAAGGCAAGGCGCGTCGTCGACAAGCGGCGTTCCGGCGGCTGAAGAGTCGACGATCGGGATACCCGTGAACACGCAGGAGCGGTTCAGATCCCAGCCATCATGAAGAAGCGATTCGCAGCGCGGCACGCAGCGAATCGCGATGCAATCGTGCGGTGAACGCCCTCCGTCAATCGAGGCATCCGGCGCGTCGAGCGCTCCCCCGGCGGTTCACGAATTCGGCAATAACAGCCACATACGTCCGGCCTGCTTCATCTTGCCGGCGAGATCCCCGGCGTCATCGCCGAGGCCCCAGAAGTAGTCGGCTCGAACACCGCCCTTGATCGCCGAACCGGTGTCCTGTGCAAAAACCAGACGGTTCATCGGCGAGTTGGTCAATGGACGGGTCGTCTGCAAAAAGACCGGCGTGCCGAGCGGAATCGAAGACGGATCGACGGCGATCGAACGTTCCGGCGTCAACGGCACGCCCAGCGCGCCAATCGGGCCATCGGCGCCACCCTGCGGAGCCGCTTCACCGGAAGGCATCTCGCGGAAGAACACAAATCGCGGATTCGTATCGAGCAACGCATCGACCTTCGTCGGATTCGAACGCGCCCACGCCTTGATACCCTGCATCGTCGCCTGCGCGGGCGTGAGCTCGCCACGATCCAGCAGCGAGCGTCCGATCGACTTGTAGGGCTGATTGTTTGTTCCGCCAAAGCCGACACGCATCACGCTGCCGTCTTCCATCACGATCCGTCCAGACCCTTGCACCTGAAGGAAAAACGCTTCGATCGGATCGTCGACCCACACGAGTTCGTTGCCGGTCAGAACGCCCGCGCGCTCGAGCTGCGCGCGTGCCGGCAATGGCGCGCCGGCGCGATAGCCTGCCGGCCAGCGATACAGCGCCGTCTGGTACACGCCGTGTCGCACACGCGAACCGCGCAGCAAAGGTTCGTAATAGCCCGTCACAAGGCCGTCGAGCGTGCCGTCGGTATTTGCGAACTGGAAGGGGGTGAAATACGTTTCGAAGAATGTCCGTGCACTGGCGACATCGAGATCGTCGAGTTCCGCCGCCGCGGCACACGCCCGCTGCCAGTTCGGCTGACGTGCAAGCCTCGCGCAGTTCTGCCGCAACGCCGCCGCAGCACCAATCAGCGAATCGTCCTGCCAGCCGGGCACCTGCTGCCATGCGACAGGCGTGAGCCGTGTCGAAGCGATCTGGCCGGGAATGATTGCGGCGCCCGTTGGCGGCGTGGCCGCCGATCTCACCGATCCACCTCCACCACACGCAGCCAGCATCACCGTTACCGCCACCGCACTCGCCCAACCAGCGGCCGTCCGGACAATACGCATACAATGTTCGTTCTTGATGGAAACCGCCATGTCTGATCTGTTCGACGAATACCCGATGCTTATATTTGCGCTGGAGTCGCTTCTGGCGCTGTTCCTGCTGATTTTCATCGTTGTCTGGACGGCGTCCGGCAAGAAGAAGCAGACGCAGAAGGCCTCGGGCAAAAAGAGTGACAACCAGCAGTCGCAGCCGTAACCCTTCCGGCTGGAAACAAGCCTCTACGCCGGCTCAATGCAGCGTGCGCGGCATGCGCAGCATGAACTCGGGTACCGTCGCCTCGAAGCGCTCGCCGTCTTCCGCGACGCAGAAATACTCCCCGCGCATCGTACCGACGGGCGTTGCGATCAACGCCCAGCTCGTATATTCGAACTGCTCGCCCGGCTTCAGCAACGGCTGGTGACCGACCACGCCCAGGCCCTTCACTTCCTGAACGTGATCTTCGCTGTCGGTGATGACCCAGTGACGGGAGATCAGTTGGGCCGGCACCTGGCCGCTGTTGCGGATGGTCAGCGTGTACGCGAACGCATACTTGCGCCGCTCGGGATCCGATTCGTCGGGCAGATACGCGACCTGCGCCGACACGCTGAATTCGTACTGGCTCATCCTGATTCCGGTGTGAATAACATCTGCGGGAAACCCAGACATCAATGGTTTCCGGCCTGTCGGCGGGAAGTGGCTCTGGTTTCGCATTCTGCTTGATGCAGCGGACGCCCGCAACCAGCTATCCCATCCGGACAGGGGTTTCTCCGCGCGCAAACCGGTAAAATAGCGACTTTCGACCCGCCACTCCTCACGCCATGACGCAATTCAGAATCGCTCCCAGCATCCTGTCCGCCGACTTCTCGCGGCTCGGCGAGGAAGTCCGCAACGTCGTTGCCGCTGGCGCCGACTGGATTCACTTCGACGTGATGGACAACCACTACGTGCCGAATCTGACCATCGGGCCGCTCGTCTGCGAGGCGATCCGCCCGCACGTGCAGGTGCCGATCGACGTGCATCTGATGGTGCGTCCGGTCGACCGTATCGTGCCCGACTTCGCAAAAGCCGGCGCCAACGTGATCAGCTTCCATCCGGAAGGCTCGGATCACATTGACCGCACGCTGTCCCTGATCCGCGATCATGGCTGCAAGGCCGGCCTCGTGTTCAATCCGGCCACTTCGCTCAGCTATCTCGACCACGTGATGGACAAGCTCGATCTCGTGCTGATCATGTCGGTAAACCCTGGTTTCGGCGGGCAATCGTTTATTCCTGAAGCGCTGAACAAGCTGCGCGAGGCGCGCGCGCGAATCGATGCGTACAAGGAAAAAACCGGCCGCGAGATCCATCTCGAGGTGGACGGCGGCGTTAAGGTCGACAACATCGCTGAAATCGCAGCTGCAGGCGCGGACACATTCGTGGCGGGTTCGGCAATCTTCGGCAAGCCGGACTACAAGGCGGTCATCGACCAGATGCGCAGCGCGCTCGCCCACGTCGAGCACTAGGCGCGCACCGAGCGCGCAACAAACGAGCGACAAGCACGTACCCAGCGAGCCCTGAACATGACCGTGACGCCCTCATCCCCCGCACCGGCATTCACCGGCCCTCGCATCGAGGCCGCAATCATCGACCTCGACGGCACGATGGTCGATACTGCCGACGATTTCACCGCCGGCCTGAACGGCATGCTCGCGCAGCTCGATGCGGCGGAAACATCGCGCGAGGAAGTCGTCGACTACGTCGGCAAGGGTTCGGAGCATCTGATCCGCAGCGTGCTCGCGCCACGCTTCGAGGCGGAACACGCGCAGGACCGCTTCGACGAGGCGCTCGCGATCTACCAGGAAGAGTACGCGCGAATCAACGGCACGCACACGCGGCTGTATCCGGACGTCGAAGCGGGTTTGAAAGCGATGCACGACGCCGGCCTGAAGCTCGCGTGCGTAACGAACAAGCCGCGCCGGTTTGCCGTGCAACTGCTCACGCAATATGGCCTGATCGGCTATTTCAGCGTGGTGATCGGCGGCGATACGCTGTCGAAAAAGAAGCCCGACCCACTGCCGATGCTCACCGCCTGCGCTGAAATGCAGGTCGCCCCGGCAGCGACGGTTGCGATTGGCGACTCCGAGAATGACGCGATGGCCGGCCGTGCGGCCGGTCTGGCCACGCTGACTGTCCCGTATGGCTACAACCATGGCCAGTCTGTACAAACAATAAAATCGGATGGTATAGTTGCTTCGCTGCTCGATGCCGCCAAGGCAATCGCAGCGCACCAATCACCGACTTTATAAGTCCCTCATCCTCATGTTTCTGAATAAAAAACGGAGTCTGATTAGCATCGACCGGGGAGCCTGGCCCTGGCGTCGCTGGTCGCGCTAACCTCGCCTGAGGTACGCTGAAGCTCGTCTTCGGCACCGTTTTTTACTTCGCTGCGCTTTTCGCGCGCTTCCCGAGTTTTACGCCAGTAACCGCTGCATCGTTTCATCTGGCCTTCGTGTATCCATCGGGGTACCGTTGCGACATGCGGCCTTGCACGCGTCATCGGGACAGCACGCACCGGTCGGTTCTCCCTGTCGAATGACATAGACGCCTGACCGGCAGCGCAACGCCCCCGTCTTATCCGAAGCACACGCACGTTGTGCCGGACGCACGAACAGGATCGGAACATGACCGAACTCGAATTTCAGTCCCTCGCGAACGAGGGCTTCAATCGCATCCCGATGATCGCCGAGGCGCTTGCCGACCTCGAAACCCCGCTCTCGCTGTATCTCAAGCTCGCGCAGTCCGAGCGCAGCGGCGCCAACTCGTTCCTGCTGGAATCGGTAGTGGGTGGCGAACGGTTTGGGCGGTACTCGTTCATCGGCCTGCCGGCCCGCACGCTCATACGCACCCGCAACGGCGTGTCCGAAGTGGTGAAAGACGGCAAGGTCGTCGAGACACACGAAGGCGATCCGCTCGCGTTCATCCAGCAGTTCCAGGCGCGATTCAAAGTTGCGCAACGTCCCGGCCTGCCACGGTTCAGCGGCGGTCTCGCGGGCTACTTCGGCTATGACGCGGTGCGCTACATCGAGAAAAAGCTCGCGCACACCGCGCCGCCCGACGATCTCGGTCTGCCCGACATCCAGTTACTGCTGACCGAAGAAGTCGCGGTGATCGATAACCTTGCCGGCAAGCTGTATCTCGTGGTCTACGCCGATCCGGCCGTGCCCGAGGCGTACACGAAAGCGAAGCAGCGTCTGCGCGAACTGCGTCAGCGTCTGCGCACGACCGTTCAGCCGCCGGTTACGTCGGCAAGCATGCGCACCGAGATTTATCGCGAATTCGCGAAAGACGATTACCTCGCCGCTGTGCGCAAGGCGAAGGAATATGTCGCTGCGGGCGAATTGATGCAGGTTCAGGTGGGGCAGCGCCTGACGAAACCCTATCGTGACAACCCGCTCTCGCTGTATCGCGCGCTGCGCTCGCTGAATCCGTCGCCGTATATGTACTACTACAACTTCGGCGAGTTTCATGTGGTCGGCGCGTCGCCGGAAATTCTGGTGCGTCAGGAAAGGCGCGGCGAGGATCGGATCGTCACGATCCGTCCGCTCGCGGGCACGCGCCCGCGTGGCAACACGCCGGAGCGTGACGCCGAACTCGCCACCGAACTGCTGAACGACCCAAAGGAAATCGCCGAACACGTGATGCTGATCGACCTGGCGCGTAACGACGTCGGCCGTATTGCGCAGATCGGATCGGTCGTCGTGACCGACAAGATGATCATCGAAAAGTACTCGCACGTGCAGCACATCGTGAGTTCGGTCGAAGGCAAGCTGAAACCCGGCGTGACCAATTTCGACGTGCTGCGCGCGACATTCCCGGCCGGTACGCTGTCGGGCGCGCCAAAGGTTCGCGCGATGGAACTGATCGACGAACTTGAACCGGTGAAGCGCGGCCTGTACGGTGGCGCGGTCGGTTACCTGTCGTTCACCGGCGAAATGGATCTGGCGATCACGATCCGCACGGGTGTGATCCACAGCGGCAATCTGTATGTGCAGGCGGCCGCGGGCATCGTCGCGGATTCGGTGCCGGAATCCGAATGGCAAGAGACCGAAAACAAGGCGCGCGCGGTACTGCGTGCGGCGGAGCAGGTGCAGGACGGCCTCGATAGCGACTTTTGACCGGAGACAGACCATGCTGCTGATGATCGACAACTACGACTCGTTCACCTATAACCTGGTCCAGTACTTCGGCGAACTCGGCGAAGACGTACGGACCTTCCGCAACGACGAAATCACGCTCGACGAAATCGCGAAGCTCAATCCCGAGCGCATCTGCCTTTCGCCGGGGCCGAGCAATCCGCAACACGCGGGCATCACGCTCGACGTGCTGCGCAGATTCTCCGGCGAGATCCCGATTCTCGGCGTGTGCCTTGGCCACCAGGCGATCGGCGAAGCATTCGGCGGTCGCGTCGTGCGCGCGCAGACGATCATGCACGGCAAGGTGAGCCAGATCGAAACCGACTGCAAAGGGGTGTTCGCCGACCTGCCGAAGCATTTCACCGTCACGCGCTACCACTCACTCGCAATCGAACGCGAATCGCTGCCAGACTGTCTCGAAGTGTCCGCGTGGACCGACGACGGCGAAATCATGGGCGTGCGTCATAAAACGCTCGACGTCGAAGGCGTCCAGTTTCACCCGGAATCGATCCTGTCCGAACACGGCCACGCGCTGCTCGAAAACTTCGTGAAGCAGTCGAAACTCGCCGCCGCGTCGCACCGCAACGCCTGAAGAAAGAGGAAAGAACATGTCGATTACTCCGCAGGAAGCGTTGCAGCGCACGATCGAGCATCGCGAGATTTTTCACGACGAGATGCTGCACCTGATGCGCCTCATCATGCGCGGCGAACTCTCGCCGGTGATGTCGGCGGCGATCATTACGGGCTTGCGCGTCAAAAAAGAGACGATCGGCGAAATCGCGGCTGCCGCGACCGTGATGCGCGAATTCGCTCGGCACGTCGAAGTGCAGGACAACTCGAATTTCGTCGATATCGTGGGCACGGGCGGCGATGGCTCGCACACGTTCAACATTTCCACGGCGACGATGTTCGTCACGGCCGCGGCTGGCGCAAAGGTCGCGAAGCACGGCAATCGCGGCGTGTCGAGCAAGTCGGGCAGCGCGGACGTGCTCGAGGCGCTCGGCGTCAATATCGATCTGCAGCCGGAACAGGTGGCGGCATCGATTGCTGAAACCGGCATGGGTTTCATGTTCGCGCCGAACCATCATCCGGCGATGAAAAACATCGCGCCGGTGCGCCGCGAACTCGGCGTGCGCACGATTTTCAACATCCTCGGACCGCTGACCAACCCGGCTGGCGCCCCGAACCAGCTGATGGGCGTGTTTCACCAGGATCTGGTCGGCATTCAGGTGCGCGTGATGCAACGGCTCGGCGCGAAGCACGTGCTGGTCGTGTACGGCATGGATGGCATGGACGAAGTTTCACTGGGCGCGGCCACCACGGTTGGCGAACTGCGCGACGGTCAGGTTCACGAATACGAGATTCACCCGGAAGACTTCGGCATGCAGATGGTGTCGAACCGGACACTGAAAGTGAACGACGCCGCCGAATCGAAAGTCATGCTGCTCGAAGCGCTCGACAACAAACAGGGCGTCGCACGCGAGATCGTCGTGTTGAACGCGGGCACCGCGCTGTATGCGGCAAATGTCGTGGCATCGATCGCCGATGGCATTCAGGTGGCGCGCGAGTCGATCGCGAGCGGCCGCGCGCGGGCGAAGGTCGACGAACTGATCCGCTTCACGCAGCAATTCAAGAAATAACTTCTGCATCGAGATACCTATGAGCGACATTCTGGAACGCATCATCGCGGTCAAGCGCGACGAAGTCCGCGCCGCGAAAATGAGCGCACCGCTCGAAGAACTGCGCCTCGAAGCGTCGGCGCGCGACAAACGCGATTTCGTCGGCGCGTTGCGCGCGAAGCACGAGGCCGGTCTCGCAGCAGTGATCGCCGAGGTGAAAAAAGCCAGTCCGTCGAAAGGCATATTGCGCGAACACTTCGTGCCGGCCGACATCGCGCGCTCGTACGAGAGCCACGGCGCGGCGTGTCTTTCAGTGCTGACCGACGTCCAGTTCTTCCAGGGCAGCGGGACTTATCTGGAAGAAGCGCGCGCCGCCTGCAACCTGCCGGTGCTGCGCAAGGACTTCATCATCGATCCGTACCAGATCGTCGAAGCCCGCGCGATGGGCGCCGACGCGATCCTGCTGATCGCCGCCGTGCTCGAAACGTCGCAGATGCAGGATCTGGAAGCGTTCGCGCATTCGCTGGGGCTCGCGGTGCTCGTCGAAGTGCATGACAGCGACGAGTTGATGGAAGCGCTCACGTTGAAGACGCCCCTGATCGGCATCAACAACCGCAATCTGCGCACGTTCGAAACGTCGATCGACACGACGATCGGCATGCTCGAATCGATTCCCGACGATCGTATCGTCGTGACTGAATCGGGCATTCTGTCGCGCGTCGACGTCGAACGGCTGCGGGCGATGGACGTGCATACGTTCCTCGTCGGCGAGGCGTTCATGCGCGCTGAGCAACCGGGCGTGGAACTGGCGCGGATGTTTTTCTGAGCTGGCGAATGGGTCTGGCTGGACGAGCCGGACCGAACGAGGCACGAGATGGGTATCGAGAGTGAAATCAAGCTGGCGCTGCCGGTCGATCAGTTTGACGCGGCGACGCAGTTTTTCGTCGCACGCGCGGGTGAAGCCGGGCACCCCGTCACGCTCGAGAACATTTACTTTGATACACCCGAGCTGACGCTCGCGCGGTCCAAAAGCGCGCTACGGCTGAGACGCACGCCTGACGGCTGGCTGCAGACGTTCAAAACGGCCGGTGCCGCGAAAGCCGGATTGCACAGTCGTCACGAATGGGAAATGCCCGTCGCGGGCGAAGCGCTCGAAATCGACGCATTGCTGCGCGCATGCGACTCGCCGGATGTCGCGGCGGCATTGCGCAAAGCTGCGCCTGAATTGGCCGAACTGTTTCGCACGAACTTCACGCGCACCGTGTGGCATGTGCGGCAGGACGGCGCAGAGGTTGAAGCGGCGATCGACCAGGGCGAAGTCATTGCCCATGTAAATGGTGAAACGCGCCGCGCGCCCATTTCCGAGGTCGAGCTGGAATTGAAGGACGGTGACGAAGCGGCACTGCATGCGCTGGCAAAAGAGTTGACGTCGAAAGTCCCCGGCCTCACGCCGGACGACATCAGCAAGGCGCAGCGCGGCTACAGGCTGCGCGAGCGATGAATGGCAAGCGGTGATCGATGCCACGCGCTGAACCACTGCATCGCCGAACCGCGCACTCGCATTGGCACGCCGCAGTTCGCGTGAGCACGAATCGTCAAGCGTGTGTCTCTGCTGGCGCGCACCTTCACCGCTCACCGCTCACCGTCGTCCGAGCCAACCGACCACCAATAGCCCGGCCGAACCACACCAGCCGCCTTGAGCCGCGTCCCGTTTGCTGCGACACTTCCCCGCCATGACCTCTGCCACCCGCTCCCGTTCTTCTTCGTCGCAGGCTTCGCTTTTCGGCGACGCGCCTGCTGATCAAGCTCCATCGTCAGCACAACCCGCTTCGACGACGGCAACGACCACGCTCGAAGCCCAGTTCGACGCGCTGCCGCCCGCGTGGCGCAAACATCTGAAGCCGTTCATCGATAGCGACGCCTACGCGCCTTTGTGCGCTTTTGTCGACGCTGAGCGCGCCGCCGGCAAAACTGTCTATCCCGCTGACGTCTTCCGCGCGCTCCGGCTGACGGGCCCCGACGACGTGAAGGTCGTCATCCTCGGTCAGGATCCGTATCACGGCGAAGATCGCGGCACGCCGCAGGCGCACGGACTCGCGTTTTCGGTGCCGCCGGCGGTGCGTCCGCCGCCGTCGCTGCGCAATATCTTCAAGGAAATCGCTGCGAACTTCGGCTACGAGGCGCCGCGTCACGGCTGTCTCGACACGTGGGCGCGACAGGGCGTCCTGCTGTTGAATACGGTACTGACCGTCGAGCGCGATTCGGCCGCGAGCCATGCAAAGCGCGGCTGGGAAAAATGCACCGACACGCTGATTCACGAACTCGCGATGCGCCATGAAGGGCTCGTGTTCATGCTGTGGGGTGCGCATGCGCAGACCAAGCGCGCGCTGCTCGGTGGCCGGTCGCATTACGTACTCGAAGCACCGCATCCGTCGCCGCTGTCGGCGCATCGCGGTTTTCTCGGTTGCCGGCATTTCGCGCTGGCTAACGAATATCTTGAACAGCATGACCGTCTGCCGATCGACTGGCGTCTGCCCGAGGAAGCGCAAACGCTGGCGTAACGCGACGCGAAGCGTCGCCATTCGCGCACCGCGCAACGACCCTGCGCAACGCAACACTCCGAGAAGCGCCGGCAGAAAAAAAACGCCACGGAGTTCACCCGTGGCGTTTTTTCATTCCTGCGAGACCGGGGCGTCAGCCCCCGTCTCGCCGAAAAAGCAGCTTACGCAGCCGCGATAGCTTCGCGAGCGCCCGCGAGTGCGGCGTTAGCGACTTCCGGGCCCATGTTCAGGCCTTCGGCGTAGATGAAGTTCACGTCGGTCATGCCGAGGAAGCCGAGGAACATCTTCAGGTACGGCGTCTGGCTGTCGCCCGGCGTGCCGAGGTACTTGCCGCCACGTGCCGACACGACGTGCACTTTCTTGCCCGTCACGAGGCCTTCCGGACCCGTTGCGCCGTACTTGAACGTGATGCCAGCGCGGGCGATGAAGTCGAAGTACGTCTTCAGTTGCGACGACACGCCGAAGTTGTACAGCGGCGCAGCGATCACGACGATGTCAGCAGCTTGCAGTTCGGCGATCAGCGCTTCGCTGCGTGCAGCGATAGCGTTCTGTTCCGGCGTGCGTTGTTCAGCCGGCGTGAAGAATGCGCCGAGGATCGTGTCATCCAGGTGGGGCAGCGGCTCAGCCTGCAGGTTACGGACGACGACTTGCGCGCCCGGGTTCGACTGTTGCAGCTTTGCGGTCAGTTCGTTGGCAAGCAGCGTCGAATTCGCGCCTTGCGAGCGGGCTGCCGAGTTGATTTGCAGAATCGTGGTCATGGTTGACTCCAGTTGGGGCGCGCAGTGTTGCGCGAGTGGAGCCATTGTGGTTTTTTACCCGCCGCGGAAAAAGTACCGCGCGGGCGACGGATTGTTGCATGAGTAGAACAATCCGCCGCCTCCAACCCGAGATTTGGCCGCTTTCGCCACCTTTCAGCGCGCTGACGGCGCCCCGCCGCCGTCAGGACGGCGTCATTTCCCGAGCCAGCGCTCACGCCAGTTCCGCGGCGCGACGCGCTTGTCGGTGACCGAAAGCTTGTAGCGCGCGACGTCGGGCGCGTCCAGCTTGAGCTGCGTAGAGCGCAGTTCGTCGCGACGGAACGCATGCACTTCCACCTTCGCGCCCGGCACGTAGCGCGACAGCAGCGTGTCGAGGTTCGAACCCGTGACGCGCAGGCCGTCGATCGCGATCAGCACGTCGCCGGCCGACAAACCGGCCTTTTGCGCCGCACTGCCGTCGTGCACCGCCGCGAGCGTGCAATCCGCGCCGCCGCGCACGCGCACGCCGAGCGACGGCTTGCCGCTCTTCTCCGTCTCCGGCGCGATGCCGATGCCGAACGGCGCGAGCAACGGTTCAAGCGGCAGATCGCGCGTGCCGTACACGCCGTGTTCGAACAGATGGGCGAGCCTGGCGCCGGTCGCTTCGGCGAAGAGCGCTTCAATGTCCGCCTCCGACACGCCGACCGGCTTGCCGCGATAGAAATCGCGACCAAAGCGTTGCCACAAGAGACGCATCACATCGTCGAGCGATTTGCGGTTGCTGGTCTGCGCGCGAATCGTCAGATCAAGACACAGCGCGACGAGCGAACCCTTCGTGTAGTAGCTGACGATCGCGTTCGGCGCGTTTTCGTCCTGCCGGTAGTACTTCACCCACGCATCGAACGAGCTTTCCGCGACCGACTGCTTCAGACGCCCGCTGCCGCGCTGCACGCCACCGACCACCTTGCCGAGCAGACCGAGATATTCGTCGGGTGAAATCAGCCCGCTGCGCACGAGGATCAAATCGTCGTAGTACGACGTAAAGCCCTCGAAGAGCCACAGCAGCGACGTGTAGTTTTCGCGCGTCAGGTCGTACGGCGCGAACGCGGCCGGCTTGATGCGCTTCACGTTCCACGTGTGGAAATATTCGTGGCTGCACAGGCCGAGATACGTCCGGTAGCCTTCGGTCGTTTCCGGACGACCCGTCACCGGCAAATCCGTGCGGTTGCAGATGAGCGCCGTCGACGCGCGATGCTCGAGGCCGCCGTAACCGTCGCTGACCACCTGCGTCATGAAGACGTAGCGCTCCAGCGGCGCTTTCTTCGACTTCGGCTCGAAGAGCGCGATCTGCGCTTCGCAGATGCGTTTCAGGTCAGCGGCGAGACGATCCATATCGACGGCAATCGTGCGGCCCGCGATCACGATATCGTGCGGCACGCCATGCGCCTTGAACGTGGTGAGCGCGAATTCGCCGAGCGTCACCGGGTGGTCGATCAGTTCGTCGTAGTTGAGCGCGCGATACTCGCCGAAACCGTAGCGCTTCGTGCCGCGCGCTTCGGGCAACGCCGTCGCGACGCGCCAATGGCGATGCGACTCGCCCGCCGGTTTCTGGATATCGACCACACACTGCGCTTCCTCATGCCCGAGTGCCGACAGAAACACGCTCGTGCCGTTGAAGAAGCCGATCGTATCGTCCAGATGCGCCGCGCGCACCGACATGTCCCACGCATACACCTCGTAGCGCAGCGTCAGCTCACCTTTGACGGGCGCGACCTGCCACGTATGCTTGTCGGTTTTCTCGACGCGCACCTTGCGGCCCGCGTCGTTGAACGCACGCAGCGTCACGATATTGCGCGCGAACTCGCGGACCATGTAGCTGCCCGGAATCCACACCGGCAGCATGAAGCGCTGCCCGGCCGGATCGGGATCGGCAACGGTGACGCTCACTTCGAACAGATGGGCGGCGGGTTGCTTAGGGACGATGGTGTAGCGGATCGGCTTCATCGGCGGGACATCCAGGCAGTGAGCGGGGCGTTAAAACGGCAGGAGGCGCACGACGCGCCTCCTGTCCGACAAATGCGATGCGGTTAGCGGACTGCGGACAGTTCCTTGTCCAGCCGGTCCGCCGGCACGGCGCCCGGCAGACGGCGGCCGTCGGCGAGGAACACCGTCGGCGTGCCGTTGACATTCATCTGCTGGCCGAGCGCCAGGTTTTTATCGATGGCCGAGGTGTCACAGCTTGCGGCCGCGGTCGGCGCGCGATGGTCGATCATCCACGATTCCCACGCCTTCGCGCGATCGGTCGAGCACCAGATCGACTTCGATTTCGACGTCGAATCCGGCGAAAGCACCGGGTACAGGAACGTGTAGACCGTCACGTTATCGATCGACTTCAACGTGGTTTCGAGCTGCTTGCAGTACGGGCAGTTCGGATCGGAAAACACCGCGATCCTGCGCGCGCCGTTGCCCTTCACCACCTTCACCGCGTTGCCGAACGGCAGGTTCGCGAAGTCGATCTTGCTGGTTTCGGCGAGGCGTGCCTCGGTGATATTCGTGCGCGTCTTCGCTTCGACGATGTCGCCGAGCACGAGATAGTCGCCGGTTGCGTCGCTGTAGACGATCTGTGTGCCGAGGTTCACTTCGTACAGGCCGGCGATCGGCGACTTCGAAATGCTCTTGATGGTCGCGTCACCGAGGCGGGACTCCAGCGCGGCCTTCAACTTGTCGGTGGTCTGGTCGGCCTGCGCGGAGCAGCCGAGTGCGGCGGCGGCAACGGCCAGTGCCAGCGTCGCGATGCGGATACGTTTTTGCATGTTCGATTCCTGAGTCGGTTGCACGCGCGGTTGCGTGCCTTTCGTGTGTGCTGTGGAAACCAGAGTGGGCGGGCGGCAGCCTTTAGCCCAGCGCCGCTGAAACAAGCCAGCGCTTGAGCAACGGCTGCGCGCCGACAAACGCCATGCCGGTATTGCGCACCGCGCGGGCCACCGTGCCCGGTACGGAAAACAGTTTCTGCAGACCGTCGGTCGCGATCATCAGCGCGCGGATGTCCTCGCGGCGCGCCCGTTCGTAGCAACGCAGCAGCACCGTGTCGCCGAGATCGCGAAACGCTTCCTTCTTCGCGATCACGTCGGCAAGGGCGGCGACGTCGCGCAATCCGAGATTCATGCCCTGCCCTGCGAGCGGATGTATCAGATGCGCCGCATCGCCGACCAGCGCGACACGGGGCGCGATCAGACGATCCACCGTTTGCAGCGCGAGCGGGAAACCCTGCGCCGGCGTCACGCACTCGAGCGGCCCGAGCAGGCTTTGCGTCACGCGCTCGACTTCGGCAGCAAGCTGCGCAGGCGCCAGTTCCAGCAGTTCGTGCGCGTGTTCCGTCTGTGCCGACCAGACGAGCGACACATGACCATCCGGCAGCGGCAGCAGCGCGACGATTTCGCCGTCCTTGAACCATTGGTACGCGGTGTCACCGTGCGGCCGACCGGCCTTGAAATTCGCGACGACGCCTGTCTGTTTGTAGTCGCGTCGATCGACTTTCGAGCCGATCTGCGCGCGGACCCACGAGTGCGCACCGTCCGCGCCGACCACCAGATCCGCCTCCAGCACGCCGCCGTTCGCGAGCCCGATCGCCGCGGCATCAGTCTTCACGTCGAGACTTTGGGCGCGCGAGTCGATCCACGTCAGGTTGGGCTGGAAGCGCAGCGCGGCGTCGAGCGCGCGCTCGATCAGCGACGATTCGGCGATCCACGCCAGTTGCGACACGGAAGCCTGGAAGGCGGAGAAATGGAGCTCGGCGGCTGCGTCGCCGAAGACGCGCATGTCGTAGACCGGCGCGAGACGCGGCAGATCGAGCGCCTGCCAGACTCGCAGACGCTCCAGCAAAGTCTGCGAACTCGCGGAAAGCGCGTACACACGCGCATCGAAAGCGGCCCCGGCGGGGAGCGACGCGCACGTCTGCGCGAGTAGCGCGACGCGCCTGCCGCCTTGCGTCAGCGCGAGCGCCGCGGTCTTGCCGACAAGCCCGCCGCCGATCACGGCAACGTCGAAGGTCTGGTGGTGAACAGTCATCCGCGCATTATAGCCGCGGGTGTTCGTGGGGACGGATGCGGCGCGTGCGGCATTTGCGCTGGTTTCCTGACCTGGGTCTGCTTTCGGGTTCCGGCGGCCAGATTCGCGCTGACAAGGCATGCGCAGCGGCACCCGCACAGACAAGGGTTACAATTGCGGTTTTCGGTGACAGCCGTCACCGGCACAAGACGTTTCGCTTACGCCGCGATGTCTGGCGCAGTCCCGTTTGCGGACTTCCGCCGGCACGCGAAGCCGCTACCAGGCTGTCCTTCCGCCCAACGGCCGCGCCGTAACGCACGTCATCACCTGATTTTAGAGAACCCTCATGAGCCTCCAATGCGGCATCGTCGGCCTGCCTAACGTCGGCAAGTCCACCCTGTTCAACGCGCTGACCAAGGCGGGCATCGCCGCCGAAAACTATCCGTTCTGCACCATCGAGCCGAACGTCGGCATCGTCGAAGTGCCGGACGCGCGGCTTCACGCGCTGGCTGAGATCGTCAAGCCGGAGCGGATCCTGCCGGCGGTCGTGGAATTCGTCGACATCGCGGGCCTCGTGGCTGGCGCGAGCAAGGGCGAAGGGCTCGGCAACCAGTTCCTCGCGAACATCCGCGAAACGGACGCGATCACGCACGTCGTGCGCTGCTTCGAAGATGAGAACGTGATTCACGTCGCGGGCAAGGTCGATCCGCTGTCGGATATCGAAGTCATCAACACCGAACTGGCGCTCGCCGACCTCGCGACGGTCGAGAAATCGCTGACGCGTTATTCGAAGGCCGCGAAGTCCGGCAACGACAAGGAAGCGGGCAAACTCGCGGCAGTGCTGGAAAAGGTCCGCGCGCAGCTCGACCAGGCGAAGCCGGTGCGTGCGCTGGATCTGTCGGACGAAGAAGAGGCGCTGCTGAAGCCGTTCTGCCTGATCACCGCGAAGCCGACGATGTACGTCGCCAACGTGAAAGACGACGGTTTCGCGAACAACCCGTACCTCGACGCGGTGAAGAAGTTTGCCGAAGCGGAAGGCGCGCCGGTCGTCGCGGTGTGCGCGGCGATCGAAGCGGAAATCGCCGATCTCGACGATGAAGACAAGTCGGTGTTCCTCGCCGACATGGGCATGGACGAGCCTGGCCTGAACCGCGTGATCCGCGCCGCTTTCAAGCTGCTCGGCCTGCAGACGTACTTCACGGCGGGCGTGAAGGAAGTGCGCGCGTGGACGATCCATATCGGCGACACGGCACCGCGGGCGGCTGGCGTGATTCACACCGACTTCGAACGCGGTTTTATTCGTGCGCAGACGATCGGCTTCAATGACTTCGTAACCTACAAGGGCGAACAGGGCGCGAAGGAAGCCGGCAAGATGCGGGCGGAAGGCAAGGAATATGTTGTCCATGACGGTGATGTCATGAACTTTCTGTTCAACGTCTAGGTTTGAGTCTGATGACCGGGTCGAAGCGCATTCGATCCGGTTCGATGCAATGAAAAAGCCCGCTTTCGAAGCGGGCTTTTTCTTCTACGTGTTCACGCACGATGCCGGATTACTCGGCCTTCGCTGGCTCGGTTTGAGCCGTCGGCGCCGACGCTTCTTTTGGCGGCGCCTCTTCCTTGATCTCGTACGAAGGATCGCGCACCCAGCGGCTCAGATCCTTGCTGATCGCAACCGCGCTGCGGTCAAGGATGGAGCAGGTCCCCTTAAAGCCGCCAAAGAATCCGCCCATTGACCAGCGGTTGATCTTCGTGTGACGGACAACATTCCCATCTTCGACAAGGTCCGCCGTCACCGTAATGGCCTTCGGTCCGCTCCAGGCGCCACCGCCGACGCCCAGCACGTGGGTAATCTGCAGGCGCAGAATCTCTGCGCCGTTGGCCTCGCTCTGCGATGCGATCGTCCCGTCGCCCGTTTTGTTGAGTTTGCTCAGCACGCCGCCGACGTGATCCGTCAGCATGTTTTCGATCTTGCATTCCGTTTTGACCTGCTCGACGACGGATGCTTCGGGCGCGTATGTCACCGGGGTTTCCAGCAGGATCGGGCTGGCGGCAAAGGTGGAGGCACTCGACAGACACAGGGTCGCCAGCACGACGCGTTTCATGGATGTACTCAAAATCGCACCAGGTAGTGATTGGTTGGAAATTGGTCCGGCCAACGGACATATGAATCTTTCTTTCTGCTTATCTGACAAATCTGTAACCGAACGTAACTTATCAGAAACGCTGGCTTGCATGACCGCAAAAGCGCACGGTCTGACGCCTCGAAACAACAGGCTATGCGCTTCGAATATATTGAGGTGGTGCGGGCCGAAGCGACGGCCGGGTCATCCGGGACGCGACTTCGCACGCTCACCTTAAAGGGGCCCGCGTGCAACGTCATCTGGAAGAAGCGAAGCCGCCTTTTGCTGGCCTCGGCTTATCGCCGGACACTCCCCCGCCGCGTCGATTCCCGCCCTCACTCGCTCCATCTGCGCGGGCGAATCCACGAGCACCGCATCGATCCCCAGACACGCCGCGGCGCGATAGTCCTCAGCGCTGTTCACCGCGATCGCGACAATGCGCACGCCGGGACGTTGCCGGAAACACGCCACAGTCGAACCCGACCACATCGTTGCATTCACCTTTGATATCCCCTCGCCCAGCGTGAATTTCTCCGTGACGGTGAGCGGACGATGCAATTCGAACGCTGTCCACGTATCCTTGCCCGGCGCGTTGAAGCAACCTTCATTGAGCAGCACACGCAGAAGCCGTGTTCGAGTCGCATCGCGCGGTTCGAACACAGTCGCCTGCGGATACGCAGCAAAGCTCTGCTGATACGCGCTCTCCGTCGAATAAATAACGACGCGTGACCACGCATTCTCTTCGTTCAGCACCTGCGCCACGGCCTGCGCCTGCGGCGCGGCCGGCAGCGCCTTCATGTCGAGAATGACCGGCATCCCGACCGGAATCGCCCGCAATGCTTCACGCAGCATCGGGACACCAACGGGCGCGCGTCGATACGGATAGTCGTCGTTTCCCTTCGCATCGCGCGACCTGAACATCCAGCCCGCGTTGACCTGAGCCAGTTCAGCCGCCGTTCGCGTCGACACCGGACCCGAAGCATCGGTGAGCGCCGACAGATCAGCCGGACGATAAAGCACCGGCACGCCATCCCTGCTCAACTGCACGGTGAGCCACATCGCGTCGGCGTGATGCGCGACCGACTGGCGGATCGCCTCGAGTGTGTTTTCAGGCGCGTCGCCCGTGCCGCCGCGATGCGCGACGATGCGTGGCAGCGCGGCCACGTCACGCCCGGGCACCGGCGCAGCACAGGCGGAAAAGAGCGCGACAACAATCGATCCAGCAGCAACCCGATAAAACGAACGCAGCATGGGAACTCCCGATTTTCGGCGGATGGATTTTGCATGGTCGACAAAACCAGGTCGATCTCCCATCAGAAATTGCTGGTTATCATGCGCGGGGTGACGCAAGGCAACCTGCATCGATCACCACAATACAAAGACAACATGACCAGAACGACATTGACCCGCCTGCGGCCGCTCATCGCGAGCATCCTGCTGTTCGCGACGACCACTTCATTCAGCTATCAGGCTTCACCGCCCGGCACTCCCGACGAAGCCAATCTCAGCAACCACAACACCTATCAGAACCACGACGGCGCAACGGTCCACGCGCCCGCGCGCTCGTTGTCCGGCGCGGTTCCCGAGGGCGCGAGCGCGCGCTGTCGCGACGGCACCTACAGCTTCAGCCGCCATCACAGCGGAACGTGTTCGCGTCACGGCGGCGTCGCTGACTGGCTTTAAGGCGCCTGCCCGCAAGCCGGATTGCCCTGGCCAGATGGCATAGACACGGCCTGCGACGGTGCTTGCGCCCTGGACGGCGAAGTACAATGCCAGTTCTCCCAGCGCGCCGGCTACCGGCGCCGTCCGGGAAACGCATACCCATCCACCCACGTCCGCCCGCCCTGTTTCAGCGCGGCCGGCGGCGTCAACGCCTGATTTCAAGCAAATGGCTCAATACGTCTTCACCATGAACCGGGTCGGCAAGATCGTGCCGCCCAAGCGTCAAATCCTGAAAGACATCTCACTGTCGTTCTTCCCCGGCGCGAAGATCGGTCTGCTCGGCCTGAACGGCTCGGGCAAGTCGACGCTGATCCGCATCATGGCGGGCGTCGACAAGGACATCGAAGGCGAAGCCACGCCGATGCCGAACCTGAACATCGGCTATCTGCCGCAGGAGCCGCAGCTCGATCCGCAAAAAACAGTACGCGACGCCGTCGAGGAAGGTCTCGGCGACGTCTTCAACGCGCAGAAGAAGCTGGACGAAATCTACGCCGCGTACGCCGAGCCGGACGCCGACTTCGACGCGCTCGCAGCAGAACAGGCGAAGTACGAAGCGATCCTCGCCACCGCCGATGGCGGCAGCCCCGAGCAGCAGATCGAGATCGCTGCCGATGCATTGCGCCTGCCGCCGTGGGACGCGAAGATCGAGCACCTGTCCGGCGGTGAGAAGCGCCGCGTCGCGCTGTGCAAGCTGCTGCTCGAAAAGCCCGACATGCTGCTGCTCGACGAACCGACCAACCACCTGGACGCAGAATCGGTCGAGTGGCTCGAACAGTTCCTCACGCGTTTCCCGGGCACAGTGGTTGCTGTTACCCACGACAGATACTTTCTCGACAACGCCGCAGAGTGGATTCTCGAACTCGACCGGGGTTATGGCATTCCGTGGAAGGGTAACTACAGCAGCTGGCTCGACCAGAAGGAAGAGCGGCTGAAGCAGGAAGAAGCAACGGAATCGGCACGTCAGAAGGCGATCAAGAAGGAACTGGAATGGGTGCGCCAGAACCCGAAGGGCCGTCAGGCGAAATCGAAGGCGCGTATTGCACGCTTTGAAGAATTGAGCAGTCAGGATTACCAGAAGCGTAACGAAACGTCGGAAATCTTCATTCCGGTCGGTGACCGTCTCGGCAATGAAGTGATCGAATTCAAGAACGTGACGAAGGCATACGGCGACCGTCTGCTGATCGACGATCTGAGCTTCAAGGTTCCGGCGGGCGCGATTGTCGGCATCATCGGGCCGAACGGCGCCGGTAAGTCGACGCTATTCCGCATGCTGACCGGCAAGGAACAGCCGGATTCGGGCGAAATTGTGCAAGGCCCGACGGTGAAGCTGGCGTATGTGGATCAGAGCCGCGATGCGCTCGATGGATCGAAGACGGTGTTCGAAGAGATTTCAGGTGGCGCAGATGTGCTGACGGTCGGCAAGTACGAAACGCCGTCGCGTGCTTACATTGGCCGCTTCAACTTCAAGGGTGGCGACCAGCAGAAGAACGTGGGCAACCTGTCGGGCGGTGAGCGCGGCCGGCTGCATCTGGCGAAGACGCTGATCGCGGGCGGCAACGTGCTGCTGCTCGACGAACCGTCGAACGACCTTGACGTCGAAACGCTGCGCGCGCTCGAAGACGCGTTGCTGGAATTCGCGGGCTCGGTGATGGTGATCTCGCACGATCGCTGGTTCCTCGACCGGATCGCGACGCACATTCTGGCGTTCGAAGGCGAATCGCAGGCGACGTTCTTCAACGGCAACTATCAGGAATACGAGGCGGACAAGCGTAACCGCCTCGGCGAAGAAGCCGCACGGCCGAAGCGTCTCCGTTACAAGCCGATCACCCGGTAACGGCTGGCGGCGTCGGCGCGACGGGTTGGCTTCTGTTGTGGCCAACCCGCCGCGACGGGTCGGGCGCTGATCCACAGCCGGTCGATCGGTGGTCTACCTCTGATCGCTACAGTACAGCTCAACGATCTGGCCGCGCGAGATGCGTGGCAACGAGGAGGCAGGCATGGCGATGTCGAAGGGCAGTCGCGTGGCCGTCGCGCTGACGGGCGTGGTGGCCGCGCTGATTGTCATCGTGATTGCCGGCCTCCTGTTCATTCGGAACGAAGTGAAAGAGCGCGTTATCGCTGCGCTCGGCCCGCTCGGCAGCGCTGACAGCATCGACGTCGGCTTCTCGACCATCCGCCTCACCCATGTTCGCCTGCGCGCACCCGAAGGCTGGCCGGCGGGCGACCCGTTTCACGCCGACACGGTTGTCCTCGTGCCCGACGTTCGCGATCTGCTCAATCGGCGCGTGCATGTGCGCAACATCGTCGTCAGCGGATTCAATCTCACGATGCTGCGCACGAAAGACGGCGGCGTCCAGATTCTGCCGAACCTCCGGCAGACGTTGAACCGTCCCGAAAACGCTGACGCAGGCAACCCGCGCGATACCGACGAATCGCCCCTGCCGCGGGAAAAGCTCATCGATCACGTCGTTCTCCAGCACGGCACATTTGTGTTCTACGACCTCGCGGTGAGCAATACCGCGTACAAGGTCACCGTCAGCGATGTCAGCGCCACCGTCGATCACCTTCATCTCCCCGACCTCAACGAGCCGACAACGGTTGCCATAAATGGCTCGATCAGGGGACCCGCGCATACCGGCACGGTTTCATTCGGCGGCTGGATGAAAATCTCCAGCAGGGATTCGCAGACGACCACGACGCTGCGCGGGGTCGACATCAAGACGCTCGATCCGTACTTCCTGAAGAAGGCCGGCGCGAAGGCCCAGGTGACGGGCGGCACACTCGATATGACGGTCGAATCGACGGTTCGCAACTATCAGTTGCGTGCGCCGGGCGTCGTGACGCTGCACCACCTGCAACTCGCCGATACCGACAATCCAGTCGATACGTTCCTTTCGATTCCAGTCAAGGCGGCCGTCGCGGCGCTCAAGAAACACAGCGACGACATCACGCTGCACTTCGTACTCGAGGGCAACCTGCGCGATCCAAAGTTTTCACTGAACGAAAGCCTGCTGACGAAAATGGGCAACGGCTTCGCATCGGCGCTTGGCGTGAGCGTCGAAGGCGTGGCGAAGGGCGCGGGTGAAACGGTCAAGGATCTGGGTAACGCGTTGCGGAATCTCCTCGGCAACGGCAACGGCAGCGGTAACGGCAAATAGCCGCACGGCAGCGTCCGACGCGTCCCGGCCGTCAGACCGGCAAACCCAGTTCGCGCAGCTTCGCTTCGGTCTGCGGGGCGTGGGTGTGATGCACGCCATGCCAGCCAAGCGCAGTCGCAGCTTCGGCGTTCTTCAGGTTGTCGTCGATGAAGACGAGCTCCGCCGGCTGGATGCCCGGCAGATGCATCTCGATACGCTTCACCATCTCCGCGAAAATCGCCGGGTCTGGCTTCACGAGCTTCACGCGACCGGACACCACGATGTCCTTGAAGCGCCGCAATACCGGAAAGTTGTCCCACGCGTAGGGGAACGTCTCCGCCGACCAGTTCGTCAGACCGAAGAGCGGCACATTGGCCGCATCAAGTTTTTCCAGCGTCGCAATGCCGTCTTCGAGCACGCCTGCGATCATCTCGTGCCAGCGCTCGTAGAACGCGCGGATCAGCGTTTCATGTTCGGGATACTTCGCGATCAGCTCGGCCGTGCCTTCCTCGATCGTCTGCCCACCGTCCTGACGGATGACCCAGTCCATCGCGCAGACGTGCGTGAGGAACCAGCGGCGCTCCGTCTCGTCCGGAATCAGCGTGCGGTAGACATACTCCGGACTCCAGTCGATCAGCACGCCGCCAAAATCGAAAACGACTGCCTTGATGGTCATGCAAACTCCCTGTCAGACCCATCGAGCAGCAGCGCAGCGCTGCTGCTGGTTTCAAACTTCCGCCGCGCGTCAGATCGCCTGTGTACGCGCTTCCAGCCACGCCTTCGCATCGCCGGACACATGCGGCGACACGCGTGCGCGCACGGTCTCGTGATACGCGTTGAGCCACGCGCGCTCATCGTCGCGGAGCAACGCGAGATCGACACAGCGCGTATCGATCGGGCACAACGTCAGCGTCTCGAACTTCAGGAAATCGCCGAACTCGGTCTTTTCCGCCTCGCGATTCAGCACGAGGTTTTCGATCCGGATACCCCACTTGCCTGGCCGGTAAATGCCCGGTTCGATCGACGTGATCATGCCTTCTTCCATCGCCGTCCATGCTTCAGCCGGCGCGTAGTGCGAGATCACCTGCGGGCCTTCGTGCACGTTCAGGAAATAGCCGACACCGTGACCCGTGCCGTGGCCATAGTCCGCACCGGCCTCCCAGATCGGCGCGCGCGCGATCGAGTCGAGCATCGGTGAACGGATGCCGCGCGGAAACTGCGCGCGCGACAGCGCCATGGTGCCCTTCAACACGGTCGTGAAATCGCGACGATGTTCGGCGTTGATCGTGCCGATCGGCACCACGCGCGTGATGTCGGTCGTGCCGCTCAGGTACTGGCCGCCCGAATCGATCAGCAGCAGCCCGTTGCCTTCGATCGTGGCGTGCGACGCCTGAGTCGCACGGTAATGCGGCATCGCGCCGTTCGCATTGAAGCCCGCGATCGTGCCGAAGCTCAGCGTGACGAAACCCGGCCGGCGGGCGCGCGCGGCCGTCAGACGTTCGTCAATGGTGAGTTCGGTAATTGTTTCGCGGCCGAGCGCGCCCTCGAACCACGCGAAAAATTCGGCGAGCGCTGCGCCGTCCTGCTCCATGGTCGCGCGCACATGGTCCGCTTCGGCTTCGGTCTTGCGCGATTTCAGGAACGTCGAAGGATTCACCGCTTCGACAATTTTCACTTTCGGCGGCACGGCCTGCAATAGACCAAACGTTATACGTCGCGGGTCGATCAGCAACGTCGAACCCGCGGGCAGTGCGGCGAGCGCGTCAGCAGCCTGAACGTATGGCTTGACCTGAATGCCGTCGCGCGCCAGGGCGTCAGCGAGCGCCTGCGGCACCTTGCCGTCAGCGACGAACAGCGACGCACTGTCCAGGCCGATCAGCGCATGCGCGACGAACACCGGGTTGTAGCTGACGTCCGCGCCGCGCAGGTTCAGCAGCCACGCGAGATCGTCGAGTGTCGAGATGAAATGCCATTGCGCGCCCTTTTCCTGCATCGCGCGACGGATCTGATCGAGCTTGTCGGCACGCGCGACGCTCGCATGCGGCGCGGCGTGTTCGTAGACGACATCGACCGGCAGCGTCGGCCGCTGCGGCCAGATGACTTCCAGCAGGTCGACGTCGGTGCGCAGCTTGATGTCGCGCGCCGTGAGCGCGTCGGTCAGCGCGCGCGCCGCCGAGACGCCGAGCACCGCGCCGTCGACGCCCACCGCCGCGCCCCCCGCCACGTTCTGCGCGAGCCAGTCGATGTGCGGCGCCGTTTGCTGGCCGCCCATCATCTTCATCAATTGCACGCCGGTGCCGGCGAGTTGCGCTTCGGCCTGCACCCAGTAGCGGCTGTCGACCCAGAGGCCGGCGAAGCCGTCGGTCACGACCAGCGTGCCGACCGAGCCGGTGAAGCCGGATAGCCACTCGCGTCCCTGCCAGCGTCCCGGCAGATATTCGGAGAGGTGAGGATCGGCGGACGGCACGAGGTAAGCAGCGAGGTTTTCGCGTTTCATTGCGCCGCGCAGCAACGCGATGCGTTCGGGAATGGACGAAGTTTCGGGGAGTCGTGCGTTCATTGTTTCACCTGCAGGGAATTCATCTTATCGACGGGACAAAAGGCCGACCGTCACGGTGACGGCGATCAGGGCAACGGAGGTACAGGCCAGCCATTCGAGCGTATCACCATCGTGGAAGAGACCGGTGACGTTACCGGCCATTGCCGCCACCACCGCGCCGGCAACGCCAGCCACGAGCGCCGCCAGGAACCGCGAGCGACCTGTCCGCCGCAACGGATGCAGCCACCCGCCGACCAGACCGACCACCGCGCCGACGATAACGATGCCAGCCCAACCCATCAGCGACGGGCCTCGACGATTTTCGGACCGGTCTTATAGGGTCGAAGCGTTTGCACAGCTAGCATTTTTGCCTCATTAACGATCAGGTACGAACAGGTCAGCACGGCGCTTTCCGCGTAGCGGATGAGTTTAGGGGGCGGGATAGCGCAAGGCAAGCCACGGGGCTTGCCCGGCAGCACGCCCACCCGCCGGCTGAACGTGCTTTTCCCCATGCGAATTGCTCTCGTCGAGCCCGACCGTCGTCAAGCCGAACTGATCGTGCGCCTGCTGCTTGCCGGTGGCCACGCCTGCGCCCATTTCGCGTCCAGCACGCCATTTCTGGCGAGCGCCGCCAGCGAAACCTTCGATCTTCTTCTCACCGATATCTGGTCCGGCGACCTCGCCGCCGAAGATGTCATCCCGCTCGCCCGCAAGGTGCTGCCCGGGCTGCCGGTGATGGTGCTGGTGACGGCGCCGCGCGAAAGCGAGATCGTCGCGAGCCTGCATGCCGGCGCCGACGATTGTCTCTCGAAGCCGGTGCGCGGCCCGGAAATGCTCGCCCGCGTGGACGCGCTGCTGCGCCGGGCCGGCGTTCGCCGGCCGCGCAACCGGCTGCGCAACGTCTTCGGCGAGTACGTTTTCGATGCAGCGCACGACTTTGTGACGTTTCGCGGCCAGCGCGTCGACCTCACGCCGAAAGAGTTCCGGTTCGCGCTGCTGCTGTTCACCAACCTGTCGCGGCCGGTTTCGCGCGCGCACATCCTCGAAACCGTCTGGGCGCGCGGCCGCGACGTAAGGTCGCGCACACTCGACACCCACGCCTCGCGCCTGCGCTCCAAACTCCAGCTCCGGCCGGAACTCGGCTACGCGCTGACCCCGCTCTACGGCTACGGCTACCAGCTGGACAGGGTCGCCGCCTGACCGCGCATGGGGCTTCATCCCGGTATCAGCTGCGTCCAATGAAAGATTCATGGAAACGCTATAATATTGGGCCACACCATAGCGCCGCCCACAATCGCGCCTCATGCAGCTTCTAACGATCGGAATCAATCACCACACCGCGCCTGTCGCCTTGCGCGAACGCGTGGCGTTTCCGCTCGAACAGATCAAGCCGGCGCTGGCGACGTTCAAGGACATCTGGCTCGGCCCCGCTGCCCGCCCGGCGCCTGAAGCCGCGATTCTGTCCACCTGCAACCGCACCGAACTCTACTGCGCCACCGACGACCACGCCGTCCGCGAAGCGGCTATCCAGTGGCTGTCGAAATATCACAATCTGCCTGTCAGTGAACTCGCGCCGCATGTCTACGCACTGCCGCAGTCGGAAGCCGTGCGTCACGCGTTTCGCGTCGCGTCGGGGCTGGATTCAATGGTGCTCGGCGAAACGCAGATCGTCGGTCAGATGAAAGATGCAGTGCGCACGGCTTCCGAAGCCGGCGCGCTCGGCACGTATCTGAACCAGCTGTTCCAGCGCACCTTCGCCGTCGCGAAGGAAGTGCGCAGCACGACGGAAATCGGTGCGCAGTCGGTATCGATGGCCGCCGCGGCTGTGCGGCTCGCGCAGCGCATCTTCGATAAAGTCTCGAACCAGCGCGTGCTCTTCATCGGCGCGGGCGAAATGATCGAGTTGTGCGCGACGCATTTTGCTGCGCAGCAACCGCGCGAGCTCGTCGTCGCAAACCGCACCGCCGAGCGCGGCTCGCGGCTCGCCGAACGCTTCAACGGCCGTGCGATTCCGCTGTCCGAACTGCCTGCGCGCATGCACGAGTTCGACATCATCGTGTCGTGTACGGCGTCGACGTTGCCGATCATCGGCCTCGGCGCGATGGAACGCGCCGTGAAGGCGCGCCGTCACCGACCGATCTTCATGGTCGATCTGGCCGTGCCGCGTGACATCGAACCCGAAGTCGGCAAGCTCGAAGACGTGTTTCTCTATACCGTCGACGACCTCGGCGCGATCGTCCGCGAAGGCAACGCATCGCGTCAGGCGGCCGTTGCGCAGGCCGAAGCGATCATCGAAACGCGCGTGCAGAACTTCATGCAGTGGCTCGATGCGCGTAGCATCGTGCCCGTCATTCGTCACATGCATACGCAGGCGGACACGCTGCGTCGCGCCGAAGTCGAACGCGCGCAGAAGATGCTCGCGCGCGGCGACGATCCGGCGGCCGTGCTCGAAGCACTTTCGCAGGCGTTGACCAACAAGCTGATCCACGGCCCGACGCACGCGCTCAACCGCGCCAGCAGCGAAAACCGCGACAGGCTCATCGAACTGATGAGCGATTTCTATCACCACGGCGGCGCCTCCGCACCGTCTGACCCGTCCGACCCTTCTGACCGTTAGCGACGCTGTCGCCGCGACACTGCCGGCGGCTCGCCCGTCGCATGTCGATCAGGGCTTTCGCCCCGCATCCGCGAATTTCCCGAATTTTCCGAATTTTCCGAATTTCCCATTAGCTGTCGTCCCTTCCGGAGCCCGCTCCGACCCGTCCGATGAAAACGAGCATGCAAAGCAAGCTCGACCAGCTCACCACCCGGCTGGCCGAACTGAATGACCTGTTGAGCCGCGAGGACATCACCGCGAATCTCGACCAGTACCGCAAGCTGACACGCGAGCACGCTGAGCTCGGGCCGGTTGTCGAGCAATACGCGCTGTGGCGTCAGGCGCTCACCGATGAGGCGACCGCGCAGGAACTGCTCGCGGACGCATCGATGCGCGATTTCGCCGAAGAGGAAATCCGCACCGCGCGCGACCAGAAGACGAAGCTCGAAGCCGAACTGCAGACGATGCTGCTGCCGAAAGATCCGAACGACAACCGCAACATCTTCGTCGAAATCCGCGCGGGTACGGGCGGCGACGAATCGGCGCTGTTCGCGGGCGATCTGCTGCGCATGTATCTGCGCTACGCGGAGCGCAACAAGTGGCAGGTCGAGATGATGTCGGCGAGCGAATCGGATCTGGGCGGCTACAAGGAAGTGATCGTGCGGATTGCCGGAGAGGCCGCCTACTCGAAGCTGAAGTTCGAGTCCGGCGGACATCGCGTGCAGCGCGTGCCGGCGACCGAAACGCAGGGCCGCATCCACACGTCGGCGTGCACGGTTGCGGTGATGCCGGAAGCCGACGAAATCGGCGAAGTCGAGATCAATCCGGCCGATCTGCGGATCGACACGTTCCGCGCGTCCGGCGCGGGCGGGCAGCACATCAACAAGACCGATTCGGCCGTGCGCGTGACGCACCTTCCGACGGGCATCGTCGTCGAATGTCAGGACGACCGCTCGCAGCACAAGAACAAGGACCGCGCGCTCAAGGTGCTGGCCGCGCGGATCATGGACAAGCAGTCGCAGGAGCAGCACGCGAAGGAAGCCGCGACGCGCAAGAGCCTGATCGGCTCGGGCGACCGGTCGGAGCGCATTCGCACGTATAACTTTCCACAGGGGCGTCTCACCGATCACCGGATCAACCTGACGCTCTATCGCCTCGACGCGCTCATGGATGGCGACCTCAACGAACTGATCGCGGCGCTCGTCAGCGAGCATCAGGCGGAATTGCTGGCATCGCTGGGCGACGCGGATTGACGCACGCGATGAGCAACACGATCGACACCGTCGCCGCACTGCTGCGCGCCTCGCCGCTGCCCGCGCTCGAAGCGCGCATTCTGCTTGGACACGTGCTGCGGTGGCGTCGGACGGAGTTGATCACACGCAGCGATGAGCCGCTCGATGCGGCGCTGGTCGCGCTATATCGGGCGCTGGAGACGCGCCGCGTGGCCGGCGAGCCCGTCGCGCAACTCATCGGCGCGCGTGAATTTTTCGGGCTCGAGTTCGATGTCACGCCGGACGTGCTGATTCCGCGGCCCGAGACCGAATTGCTGGTCGAGACGGCGCTCAGCGCACTCGAAGGCATCGCAAGACCACGCGTGCTCGATCTTGGCACCGGCACCGGCGCCATTGCCGTCGCGATTGCCTCCGCGCGGCCCGACGCGCAGGTCTGGGCGGTCGACCGCTCTCCCGAGGCGCTCGCCGTCGCCGCACGAAACGCTTCGAAACTGCTCGACGCGGCGCGCCCTGGCGGTTCCCTGAGCCTTTTCGAAGGCGACTGGTACGCCGCGCTCGACTCAAACGCTGCGCTCCGCTTCGACGTCGTCGTCAGTAACCCGCCGTATATCGCGAGCGGTGATCCACATCTGTCGCAGGGCGATCTGCGCTTCGAGCCGCGCGGCGCGCTCACCGACGAGGCTGACGGCCTGTCCGCGATCCGCACGATCGTCGCCGGCGCGCCCGTGTGGCTCACGCACGGCGGCGTGCTCTGGATGGAGCACGGCTACGATCAAGCCGAAGCGGTCCGCGCGCTGTTGACGGCACACGGTTTCAGCGAAGTCCGTTCGGAACGCGATCTCGCCGGTATCGAACGCATCAGCGGCGGCCGGCTGGCTGCGGCCTGACACCGGCATCGCGCGAGGCCTGGCACTGCGCGCGTCACAGTAAAGCAGCGCTCAGCTTGAGCAAACGAAATCCGCTATTATTTGGGTCTATCCCGCAATTTCCGAAAACCGCAAGGTCAGTCATGGATACGCAACAACGCATCAAGCAAATCGTCGACGAAAACAACGTCGTGCTCTTCATGAAGGGCAACGCGCAATTCCCGATGTGCGGCTTTTCGGGCCGCGCCATCCAGATCCTGAAGGCATGCAACGTCGACGAGTTCAAGACGGTCAACGTCCTCGACGACGAAGGCATCCGCCAGGGCATCAAGGAATTCTCGAACTGGCCGACCATTCCGCAGCTTTACGTGAAGGGTGAGTTCGTCGGCGGCTCGGACATCATGATGGAGATGTACCAGTCCGGCGAACTGCAGCAACTGTTCGCGGCTGCGTAATTCCGCTCGCGTGGCGCACGCCATGGACACCCAGGCTGCGTCAACGCAGGCAAAGCGCCGGCTGATCATCGCCATCACCGGCGCGACCGGTGCCATTTATGGCATCCGGCTGCTCGAGACGCTGCGCCGCCTGGGCGGCGTCGAAAGCCATCTGCTTATCTCCAGCGCTGGCTGGCTCAACATCCAGCACGAACTTCAGCTCAGCAAGGACGACGTGCATCCGCTCGCGGATGTCGTCCATTCCGTGCGGGACGTCGGCGCGAGCATCGCGTCCGGCTCGTTCGCCACCGACGGCATGATCATCGCGCCCTGTTCGATGAAAACGCTGGCGAGCATCGCGCACGGTTTTGCCGACAACCTGATCACCCGTGCCGCCGACGTCACGCTCAAGGAACGTCGCCGGCTCGTGCTGATGGTCCGCGAAACGCCGTTCAACCTCGCGCATCTGCGCAACATGACGGCCGTGACCGAGATGGGCGGCGTGATTTTTCCGCCGCTGCCCGCGTTTTACAGCCAGCCGGCGTCAATCGACGAAATGGTCGATCACACCGTCGCGCGCGTGCTGGATCTGTTTGCGCTTGGGCCTGCGCTTGCGCCCGCGTGGCCTGGGCTGCGCGGGACACACGACTGAGTCTGTTTCGCTATTTGCCGGTTCTGCCACCGGACGTTTGATGCTCGAATCGAGGAGACATCCGATTGCGACGACCATCGCCCGGGCAGACGTCAAACTCGCGATTACCCACACCCACGAGACAATCAAATCCGTTTTGCCCCGTTTATCAAACGACAGTGCGCCTCTATAGTGGGAGTAACGAAACCTTCTGGCCGCTTCTGATGCGGCCTTGCCGCCATGACCCGCTTACCCACGCTTTACCTGTCGCACGGTGCGCCGACGCTGCCCATCGACCCGTCGCTGCCGTCCGTCGAATTTGCGACGCTGTCGGCGCAACTGCCGCGTCCCAAGGCCGTTTTGATGCTGTCTGCCCATTGGGGCACGGTGCAGCCGGTCGCGAGCACGTCAGAAGCGCCGGAGACCATCCACGATTTTCACGGCTTCCCACGTCAGCTTTACGAGATCCAGTATCCGGCGCCCGGCGCGCCTGATGTCGCCCGGCGTGCTGCCGCGCTGCTCGGCGAACAGGGCATCCCGACCGCGACGCAGCCGCACGGTCTCGACCATGGCGCCTGGGTGCCGATGCTGCTGCTGTTCCCGGAAGCCGACGTGCCAGTCGCACAGTTGTCGATCCAGCCGCGCATGGACCCGGCGCACCACTTCCGGGTTGGCCGCGCGCTGCGCGCGCTGAAGGACGAAGGCGTGATGGTGATCGGCTCGGGCCAGATCACACACAACCTGCGCGCCGCCGATTTCTCGGCGCGTCCGGAAGACGCCGATCCGCGCGTGACCGAGTTCACCGACTGGTTCGAGTCGAAGCTCGCCGCCCACGACATCGACGCATTGCTCGACTATCGCGCGCAGGCGCCGCACGCGGTGCTGATGCATCCGACCGACGAGCACCTGCTGCCGGTCTTCTCGGCCCTCGGCGCGGCTGACGACGATTTCACGCTGTCGATCCAGTCACTCGGCACGTACCAGCGTTCGCTCGCGATGACGAATTACGTGTTCGGCAACGCCTGATTCCACAGTCGCCTCGAAGAAAAAACCCCGCCTGAAGTGTGAACTGACCCCTCAAAGTTGGACAGTTAAAAGCTACGCGGCCACGGGCTGGGTCCTGAATTGCACAGGACTCAGCCCGTTTAGTTTGAGCCTGATGCGCTCGTGATTGTAGTAGTGGATGTAGTGGCGCAGTCCGGCCTGCAACTGCTCGATATTGGCGAAGCGGTTGAGCCGGAAGAACTCGGACTTCAGTGTGCCGAAGAAGCTCTCCATGACCGCATTGTCCAGGCAGTTCCCCTTGCGCGACATACTCTGCTGCAAGCCATAGCCGGCCAGCAGTTGTCGGTAAGCCGGCATCTGGTACTGCCATCCCTGATCCGAATGCAGCAGCGGCCTGTCGCTGGCACCCAGCCGGCTGATCGCCTTCTTCATCATGCCGCTGACCAGCTCGAAGCACGGCCGGCGGTCCATCTGGAATGCCACGATCTCGCCGTTATACAGGTCCATGACCGGCGACAGATACAGCTTCTGCCCGTTGACATTGAACTCCGTGACATCGGTGACCCACTTCTGGTTGGGCCGCTGCGCATCGAACTGCCGCCTGAGCAGGTTGGGCGCCACGCGTCCCACTGCGCCCCGGTATGAGCGGTACTTCTTTGGCCGTACCAGTGACTTCAGCTGCATTTGCCCCATCAGCCGTTGCACCGTCTTGTGATTGATGATCTGGCCAGCGTGCCGCAGCGTCGCGGTAATGCGCCGGTAGCCATAGCGGCCCTTGTGCCGCTCGAACACCGCGCGGATCTGCTCCTTGAGCTCAACATGCCGCTCGCCCACCTCCAGCAACTTGAGCTGGTAGTAAAACGTGCTGCGTGCCAGAACGGCGGCTGTCAGCAGTGCCGCTACCGGATGGTGTTGCCTGAGTTCGCGCACTATCTGTGTTTTTTCTTGAGCGCCGCCCGCTTCTTTGCCTCGAGCAGCGCATCGAACTTTTTTAGGTACGCCACCTCCGCGCGCAGATACTCGATCTCCTTGAGCAGGTCTTCGCGCGTGCGCGCATCCGGCGCAGTCTCTTCAGTGGGTTTTTCTGGCTGTGGGGCAGTCATCTTCCGGAGGCGTCTTCGTGAACGGGACGTCAGAGCGTCTATACCGCCCTCATCATACAGACGTGCCCATCGCGCCACGCTGGCCGGGTCGCGAATATCGAACAGCGCCGTCACCTGTCGACACGACAGGTCATCGCGCCACATGCGCTGTAACACCTCCAGCTTGAACCGTGCATCGTAGCGCGTGAATTTCTTGCGCAGCCCCGCGCTACCGTGGTTCTCGTAACGCGCAATCCATCCACGCAGCATCGAATAATCCACGCCGTGTCGTGTCGCCAGCCCTTCCAGGCCTATGTCGCCGGCCAGATATTCATCCACCAGTTGTTGCCGGAACTGCTCGTCGTACTTCGTCATGAAAAACACCCCAAGGGTTGGATCGGTGTCCAACTTTTGGGGTGCAGTTCAAACGTGTACGCCGGGGTTTTTTGCGTCAACGCCGGGCGCATCGCACGCCCGGTGCCGTGGTCGAAACGAAGACCGCGTTACGCGCCGACTCCTTCGAGAATCTCGTCGCGCGATTCACGCTCGTCGAGATATTCGGTGCGATAACCGGTGTGCACGCCCCAGTAGTAGAAGACGAGCGAGAATGCGATCACCACCAGCATGTCCCAGCCGTACGGCAGGATCCCGAGGCCGCCGAACTGCTTGCTGCCGATCAGCGAGAGCAGCGCCATGATCGGCAGATAGGCGACCAGCCACCATGCGGCCTTCAGATCGCGTCCCCAGCCGCCGAAACCCGACTTCGCCTGGAAATAGAAATAGACCGGCAGCGCGACGATCATCAGCAGAATGATTTCGCCCGTCAGTGGCCATTTCGCCCAGTACAGAATCAGCGACGCGCACACGAACGCGAACGGCGCGATCACCGACATGCCCCGGATATGCAGCGGCCGCTCAAGATCCGGCGCGGCGCGGCGCAGCGACATCAGACTGATCGGCCCCGTCAGATAGGAAATCACCGTCGCGACCGAGATCACTGCCGCGAGCGAGCTCCAGCCGCGGAAAAAGAACAGGAAGATGAACGAAACCAGCAGGTTGAACCACATTGCCTGACGCGGCACGCCATAAAGCGGATGCACGTTGCCGAAGATCTTCGGCATCGTGTTGTTTCGCTCCATTGCGTAGATCATGCGCGTCGTGGTCGCCATGTAGGTCGTGCCGGTGCCGCTCGGGCTCACGAACGCGTCGACGTACAGCAGGAACGCGAGCCAGTTCAGATTCAGCGCGAGGGCCAGTTCAGCGAACGGCGACGCGAAATTGAAGTGGCTCCAGCCCTTGACCACATCGGACGGATTCACCGCGCCGATGTAAGCGACCTGCAGCAGCACGTAGATCACAAGCGCCAGCAGGATTGAGCCGATCACCGCAAACGGCACGCTCTTCGACGGATTGCGTGCTTCGCCGGCGAGGTTGATCGGGCTCTGGAAACCGTTGAACGCGAACACGATGCCGCTCGTCGCGACCGCCGTCAGCACCGCCGACCAGCCGTATGGCGCGAACGAGCCCGCGTCGCCGAAGTTTTCCTTATGGAAGCCGCTCAGCATCAGACCGAGAATCGTCGCGCCGGGAATGATGAACTTGAAGACCGTGATCGCCGAGTTGGCCTGCGCGAAGAGTTTCACGCCCCAGTAATTCAGCAGGAAATACACGATCACCAGCGCCGCCGAGAGCAATAAGCCTGGTGCAGTGAGCGAGCCGTCCACGAAGAGCGCGTGCGCCCAGTCATAGGGCCAGGTGCTCATGTACTGGATCGACGCCTCCGCTTCGATCGGAATCACCGAGACAATCGCAATCCAGTTCGCCCACGCGCTGATAAAGCCGACAAGCGCGCCGTGCGAATAGCGCGCATATCGCACCATCCCGCCCGATTCCGGGAACATCGCGCCCAGCTCCGCGTAGGTCAGCGCGATGGCCAGAATCACGACAGCGCCGATGACCCACGCACATATTGCTGCCGGGCCTGCAATTTTTGCCGCCTTCCACGCGCCGAACAGCCAGCCCGATCCGATGATGGACCCAAGGCCCGTCAGCAACAGCGCGACCGGCCCGATGTTCCTCTGAATAGAACTTTTCACGTCTTCTCCTGTATCGAAAGCATGCGAAGCCCTGTGTGGCGAGGCTAACGCCTGAAACCACGCTTCATCACGCACGCGCAGTACGGCTGACCAACTGAAAGGTGCAACCTCTACGCGGGCGCGTAGTTTACCGGTTGCACCCGCTCAATGCAGCATCGGCTGTTCTGTCCCCGACAAACATCAACGCAAACAGCAGAATCTGCGAGCAACAAGCGGACCAATCTGAAAAAACTGTAAAGTTTGGGGGAATTGGGTTGACCTTCCTATGAAATCGCCGTATAACGTTCGGGCAGGATTTCAAGCGGCGAGTGAAGGTCTTTCGTAGTTCGCCCATCAACGGTACTCCGGTTGGTCCCATTGCCCCTTCCTTGATTTTCATGCACACCCGGGCTTCGGCCTTATTCACCATCTTTAGGAACAAGTAATATGGAAACCGGTACCGTCAAGTGGTTCAATGACGCAAAGGGCTTTGGCTTCATCACGCCGGACGGCGGCGGCGAAGATCTGTTCGCGCATTTCTCGGAAATCCGCGCAGAAGGCTTCAAGTCGCTGCAAGAAAACCAAAAGGTTACGTTTGAAGTTAAGACGGGCCCGAAGGGCAAGCAAGCTGCTAACATCAAGCCGGTGTAAGCAACACGCTTCCTTCTGGACGCAAAAAACCCCGCCTCGGCGGGGTTTTTTTATGCCTGCGATTTAATGCGCAGGCGAGTCGGGTCATCGATTATCGGAATACGCGTCGTGCGTGAATCCCGAGACCCGTCGCCACGCTGGCGAGGCGGTCGCCGAATACAGCTTCCGCGGCGGGAAATGCCGCCGCCAGCGCGTTCGACAGAAACGCAAGGCCCGTGGAGCCACCCGTGAAATAGACAGCCGTCACGTCGCGCGTCGCAACGCCGGCGGCCTGTACCGTGTCGCGCGCCGCCTGAACGATGCGCTGCATGTCGTCGTTGCCGGCCTGCACGAGTTGCGCTTCGTCGAAGGCAAGACGCAGATCGTCTTCCACCTCTTCCAGATCGATCACCGTCTCGCCGCCCGCCGCCACGCCGATCTTCGCTTCTTCAGCGTGTGCCGCCAGCGCATGACCCAGACGGCGCTCGACGACGCGCATCAGCCGGTCGTGCTGCCGGGTTTCCGTATAAAGGTGCCGCATCAGACCGAGTTCGCTGACACGTTTGGGCGAGTACACCGTGTTGATCAGATGCCATGTCGCGAGATCGAAATAGACGCGGTTCGGCAACTCGCGGCCTTCCGGGTCGAGCGACTGATAGCCGAGTTCGCGCAGGATCGTCGCCAGTTCGACGCGCCGGTCGAAGTCCGTTCCGGCGACGTGCACGCCGTGATGCGCGAGGACATCGTCCTTGCGCTCGATGCGCTGCATCCGTTCCGGCCCCACCCGCACCAGCGAGAAGTCCGACGTGCCGCCGCCGATGTCGGCAACCAGCACGAGGCCCTCCTGGGTTAGATGCGATTCGTAGTCGAAGGCGGCCGCGATCGGCTCATACTGGAAGTGAATCTCCCGCAGGCCCACCGAGCGCGCCGCCGCTTCCAGCTGCTGCTGCGCAAGCTGGTCGGCGCGCGGATCGTCGTCGACGAAAAAGACCGGCCGCCCGAGCACCGCGCGATCGATCGACGCGCCCGCGACCTTCTCGGCCTTGCGTTTCAGGTTATCGAGGAAGATCCCGATCACGTCGGTGTAGCGGATCGCAGAGCCGTCGCCGAGATCGGTGGTCGTATCGGCGAGCGCAGAGCCGAGAATGCTCTTCATCGAGCGCATCAGCCGGCCGTCGAAGCCGTCGATGTACGCTTCGAGCGCCGCGCGGCCGAATTCGCGGGTGTTCTCGTCGGTGTTGAAGAAGACGGCGGTTGGCAGCGTGGTGTAGTCGCCTTCGACCGGCGCGAGGCGCAGCGTTGCGCCGTCAGGCAGCGCAACGGCCGAGTTCGAGGTGCCGAAGTCAATCGCGCAGTAGGTCATGGCAGGAATCGCTCACGGTTGGCGCGGACGGAAAGACGGAAATGGACGGGCTTTGTATCACGAAGCGCGGCCAGTATCAACCGGCCCGACGCGCCATCTCACGGTATGGAATTTGCTCACGCAGTGTGCCTGCTAATGTCCCAGTCAAGCAGGATATGTCGTCAATTTTCCGGAGAACTTGAGGAATGACCGAGCCGTCCGCCGCCTCGACGCATGAACGGCCCGCCACGCCAGGTGGCCCGATGCCCGCCGGGGCATCTCGCGCCGCCCGGCCGGCCATCATCGAAACCGACCTGCCGTCCCGGCTCGACCGTCTGCCGTGGGGCCGCTTCCACACGTTGATCGTTTTCGCGCTCGGCGTCACCTGGCTGCTGGACGGGCTCGAAGTGACGCTGGCCGGCGCCGTCGCGAGCGCGCTGAAATCGAGCCCGACGCTGCATTTTTCCAACGCCGACGTCGGCCTTACCGGCAGCGCGTACATCGCGGGTGCGGTCCTCGGTGCGCTCGGTTTCGGCTGGCTCACCGATCGTCTCGGGCGCCGCAAGCTGTTTTTCATCACCCTCGCTCTGTATCTGGCGGCCACTGCGGCCACCTCGCTCTCATGGAATCTGGCGAGCTTCATTGTGTTCCGATTCCTGACCGGCGCGGGCATCGGCGGCGAATACACGGCGATCAATTCGACGATTCAGGAGTTCACGCCTGCACGCGTACGCGGCTGGACCGATCTCGGCATCAACGGCACATTCTGGGTCGGCGCGGCGCTCGGCGCAGCCGGCTCGCTGGTGCTGCTCGACAACAGCCTGCTGCCCGCCGACTGGGGCTGGCGCGCGTGCTTTTTCATCGGCGCCGCGCTCGCGCTCGTAATCCTGCCGATGCGCGCGTGGATTCCGGAAAGCCCGCGCTGGCTGCTGACGCACGGCCAGCACGACGAGGCGCGGACAATTGTCGAAGGCATCGAAGCGCGTTTTCATGGTGATGGGTACACGCTCGCACACGACAGCCTGCAGCCGCTACGCCTGCGTTCGCGCGAACGGACGACGCTGCGCGAGGTATTTCACACGCTATTTATGCTGCATCGGCGACGCGCGCTGGTCGGGCTGTCGCTGATGACCGCGCAGGCGTTCTGCTACAACGCGATTTTCTTCACCTACGCGCTCGTGCTGACTGACTTCTACGGCGTGCCGGGCGACCACATCGGCTGGTATCTGCTGCCCTTCGCGCTCGGCAATTTTCTCGGGCCGCTGCTGCTCGGCCGGCTCTTCGATGTGGTTGGCCGTCGCAAGATGATTGCGTCGACGTATGCGATTTCCGGCATCCTGCTCGCGATCAGCGGCTATCTCTTCCAGCAGCAGGTGCTCACCGTGGAGATGCAGACGATCGCCTGGATGGTGATCTTTTTCTTTGCATCGGCGGCGGCGAGTTCGGCGTATCTGACCGTCAGCGAATCCTTTCCGCTCGAAATCCGGGCGCTCGCGATCGCCGTGTTTTACGCGTTCGGAACCGCGTTAGGCGGCGTCGCCGGGCCGGCGTTCTTTGGCCGTCTGATCGATACGCACGAGCGCGGTCAGGTGTTCACGGGATATCTGGTCGGCGCGGGGCTGATGGTGGCGGCGGCAGTCATCGCGGCCATCTGGGGTATCGACGCGGAGCGGAAGCCGCTCGAAAGCGTGGCGTCGCCGCTTTCGGCGGTCAGTGCGGACGATTGAGCCGAATGACTGAGGCAAACCGCCGACGCAGGCGAACGACGTGGACCCGTGGCGCATCGAAACGCGCAAGACCCGCGCGGGAACGTAAGACGCAAAAAAACGCGCGGTCGATGCCGCGCGTTTTTCTATCCGCCGGTCCACAATCGCCGGCGAAGACCGCAGCCAGAATCAGAACGCCTTCTTCCACGCGCCGCCGAAGGCAATCTCGCCCAGCGGCTGGCGCTGACGCACCGACTTCTCGCGCTCGCGCAACACCGGATCCAGCTTGTCGACATCGCCGTAATGGCCGATCGAAATCATCGCGATCACTTCGACGTCTCTGGGAATCGCAAACGCGCTTCGGAACGCAGGGACGTCGAAGCCGCTCATCTGGTGCGCGGCGAGGCCGAGCGCGTGCGCCTGCAGGACCAGCGCCATCGCTGCCGCGCCCGCGTCGTACGGAGCGCAGCGGTTGACTTCACCCTTGTTCGTCAACGTCTGCGTCGTCACGGCGATCAGTACCGGCGCCGGCGCATTCCAGCCCTGGTTGAACGGCACCAGTGTCGCGAAGGCGCGCTTGAACGCGACTTCGTCGGTGGTGCGGTCGAACACGACGAAGCGCCACGGCTGCGCGTTATACGACGAAGGCGCCCAGCGCGCCGCCTCGAGTACCGAATGCAACTGATCGCGGCTCACCGGTTCGCTCGAATACGCGCGCGGGCTCCAGCGGCTAGCAAGAAGTTCGTGGATGGGGACGGTAGTTGGAGCGGGTTTTGTGATCATGCGCTTCTCTCGGTCGAAATCCGGTCGACGGGCGGACGCCCGGGCCACATAGCATAACCGGCCTTTACGCCTGACGCCGGGTCCGGGCGCACATAAGCGCGATAACGTCACCGCAAAAAAAAACGGCGCGGTATGAAGACCGCTCCGTTCTTTTCCTGCGTGTTACCGACCGGGGGCCGGCGGCCGGTTCAGCGTGCACGACCCGTTGTGATCGGTTGCCGTTACGCCGACGTTACGCCACCTGCGCGGCGACCGTCCGCTCACCGCGATTGATCCGCAGCACGATCACGGCGGCGACGAGGCACAGGCCGCCGGAGATCATCGATGCCACCGTATAGGTGCCGAGGCTTGCGCGCAGCATACCGGCGCCGAGGGCTGCGAACGCCGCGCCAAGCTGGTGACCCGCGACCACCCAGCCGAACACCACCGGTGCCGATTCCTTGCCGTAGACATCGGTGGCAAGACGCACGGTCGGCGGAACCGTGGCGATCCAGTCGAGCCCGTAGAACACCGCGAACAGCGGCAAGCCGAAGAAGTCGATGCCGAACGCATGCGGCAGATACATCAGTGACAGCCCGCGCAGCCCGTAATACCAGAACAGCAACACGCGGCTGTTGAAGCGATCCGACAGCCATCCGGACAAGGTCGTGCCGAACAGATCGAAGATACCCATCGCGGCGAGCAGCGATGCGCCCTGCACTTCGGTCATACCGTAGTCGCCGCACATCGCGATCAGGTGCGTGCCGACGTAACCGTTCGTGCTCGCGCCGCAGATAAAGAAGCTGAAGAACAGCAGCCAGAAATCGCGCGTTTTGCTCGCCATGGCCAACGTGCCGAAAGCGATCGCCAGCGGATTCTGCTTCGTGACATTCGACGAAACGGGCGCGTCGGCAGGTTCACCGTACGGACGCAACGCCATGTCGGCGGGACGTTCCGGCAGCAGGAACGCGACCAGCGGCAACACGATCGCCGCAGCGCCCGCGACCACCCACACCACCGGACGCCAGCCATGATGCTGCGCGATCGCGGCCAGCAGCGGCAGGAACACGAGCTGGCCGGTCGCCGAACTGGCGGTCAGGATGCCCATCACGAGGCCGCGGTGCGTGGTGAACCAGCGCGTCACCACGGTGGCCGACAGCGACAGCGCCGCCACGCCCGTCGACCCGCCGACCATCACGCCCCAGATCAGGATCATCTGCCACGGCTGCGTCATCAGCGACGACAGCGCGACGCCCGAAGCCAGTGTCGCCAGCGCGACGAGCAGTGTCGGACGGACGCCAAATCGCTGCATGGCCGCAGCCGCAAACGGCCCCATCAAGCCGTACAGCGCGATGTTCACAGAGATCGCGAGCGAAATCGTCGCGCGGCTCCATCCGAATTGATGCTCGAGCGGCAGCATCATGACGCTGGGCGTCGCCCGCGTGCCAGCCGCGGCGAGCAACACCAGAAACACCACCGCCACGGTCAGCCATCCATAGTGGAAGCGCCCGCCAATCAGTCTTGCAGCCCAGTTCATCGGTTTCTCCAGCCGGCGCATGGCGCCGCTTTTCGTTGCTATCGCGAATTGTTACCACTTCAGCAAGAGACTTGTGACAGATCTGTCACAATGCGTGTTGCGATATTAGTTACTGGTCGGTAACATGTCAAGCGTCAGCATCCGAAGGTGGTACGACCATGGCACAGAGCGAAACGGAAAAGCGGACGGCGACGCGTCGCACACGCACGCAGACGGCCGGTCCCGACGCGCAGGCGCAACTGATCCGGGCTGCGGACGAACTGTTCTATCGCGATGGCGTGCGGGCGGTCGGCGTCGACACGGTCGTCGAGCGGGCGGGTGTCAACAAGATGAGCCTGTACCGGCAGTTCTCGTCAAAAGACGATCTTGTCATCGCTTATCTGGAACGTAAGGATGCGCAGTTTTTCGGCTACGTCGAAAAGAGCTTCGCGATGCATCCTGGCGAGCCGGTAAAGCAGCTTCAGCAGTATTTCGACGATCTGGCCGTGCGCGCTTCGGTGGATGACTATCGGGGCTGTCCGTTTGTGAACGTGGCCGTCGAGTTTCCCGATGTGATGCATCCGGCGCGCCAGTTTGTCGTCGGCAACAAGGTGCGGTTGATGGCGCGGATCCTGTCGCTCGCCACCGAAGCGGGCGCGGACGATCCCGAGGCACTCGCCAACGCGCTAGGCCTGCTGATCGAAGGTGTCTATGCGGCGAGCCAGACATACGGTCCCGGCTGCGGACCGATTCTCGCTGCGCCGCGCGTCGCGGCGCAGCTGATCGCTGCGGCGTGCGCAGGCGCGCCGCAGGGCGCGACCTGACATCAGAAGGCACGCGCCGATCGTCGCTCGCGCGTCCCGCAGAACGCTTCTTACGTCGCTGGCAGCAATCCGGCCGACGTGTCGCCGCAACCCAGGCTACTTTGATATCTCCAGCTGCGGCGGAATCCCGCGGGCACCTTCTGTCACCAGCGCGAACTTTCCTTCACCGGTTTTCTGGACGGCCGCGCACCATTTTTCCTGCTGCAGCTTCGGCCATTCGATCTCAACGCAGTACCTGCCGTCGTCGGTGATCATCCACTTGCCGGGCGCATTGCCGGAAAACGGCCGTTGTCCGGGCGGCGTTTCCCAGTTGGCGGTGAATTCGCCTGATGCATCGTTGGTCCAGCGATGCGCAAAACCTCGCGGACTGGTGCTGTTCACCTTCGAGCCGGGAATGACCTGCTGCAGTTCTTCTTTCGACAGCTTTTGCGGATCCTCAGCATGCGCACATGTCCAGACGCACGAGAGCGCAACGATGACCGGAACAGCGTGACGGGTGTTCATGAGCGGTCTCCACGGGAGAATGATCGGAACGGACTGGCCGATCCGCAACATCGCCTGCAAGAGACATTCCGGGGCATAAGCGTCGGGGCTTGCAGCGCGATCGATTCGCCGTCGGGCGCGAAGCTACGTGCGATCCGCGGCAAAACGATTCAGCGTTGCAACGCCGTGCATGAGCGCCGCCGGCAAGGCCGCTAAAATACGGCTTTCCACGTTGTTCTCCCGCCATGCCGCTGTCCGCCGAAACCCGCGAAACGATCCTTTCCGCCACCCGTCACTGGCTGACGCGCGCGGTCATCGGACTGAACCTGTGCCCGTTCGCAAAGAGCGTGCATGTGAAAGACCAGATCCGCTACGCGATCAGCGAGGCCACGGATATGAAAGGCGTGCTGATCGATCTCGAAACCGAACTGCAGACGCTGGTCGACGCTGATCCCGCCGCGATCGATACCACGCTGCTGATCATCCCGAACGCGCTCACGGATTTCCTCGAGTACAACGACTGCCTGTTTTTCGCGGACCGGATGCTGAAGCAGATGCGCGTTGAAGGTGAACTGCAGATCGCGAGCTTTCATCCGCAGTATCAATTCGACGGCACTGAGCCTGACGATATCGAGAACTTCACGAACCGCGCGCCGTATCCGATCCTGCATCTGTTGCGCGAGGCAAGCATCGAGCGCGCCGTCGATGCATTCCCCGACGCCGCCGATATCTACGAACGCAATCAGGAAACGATGCAGCGGCTCGGCCTCGAAGGCTGGCAAAAGTGGATGAGTGAGCCGGCTAAAGAATGAGGTGAAGCTGCACCGCCGGAAGATGAGCACTCAACGCGAAAACCAGACGCGAGCGCTAGACTACTTCCGGCGCGAAAAACCGTTCGTGTAGTTCGCTGAGACCAAGCGTCTCCATCACTTCATTAAGCCGTTCCGCCGGCCGGCGGCGCGGCAGATCCTTGTACTGGGCGATGATGAGTTCGTTCTTCATCGAATGCTCCCAGCCGACAAGTTCCGTCACGCTCACCTGATAGCCATGCGCTTCGAGTTGCAGGCAGCGCAGCACGTTCGTGATCTGGCTCCCGAACTCGCGCGTATGCAGCGGATGGCGCCAGATTTCCGTCAGCGCATGCCCGAGCGACCGGCTCTTGTTGCTGCGCAGCACGCCCGCCACTTCCGCCTGGCAGCACGGCACGACGACGATGTACTTCGCCTTTTTCTCGAGCGCGAAGCGGATCGCGTCGTCGGTGGCGGTGTTGCACGCGTGAAGCGCGGTGACAATATCGATCGTGGCCGGCAGACGCTCCGACGTGATCGATTCGGCCACCGACAGATTCACGAACGACATCCCTTCGAAACCCAGCCGCGACGCCAGTTCTTCTGACTTCGTGACGAGATCCTCGCGCGTCTCGATGCCGTAGATGTGCGACGTGTCGTGCTGCTCCTTGAAAAACAGGTCGTACAGGATAAAACCTAGATAGGACTTGCCCGCGCCGTGATCGACGAGCGTGAGGCTGCCCTGCGCGTCCTTCAGGTCTTTCAGCAGCGGCTCGATGAACTGGAACAGATGGTAGACCTGCTTCAGCTTGCGGCGGCTGTCCTGATTCATTGTGCCGTCGCGCGTGAGGATATGGAGTTCCTTCAGCAGCTCGATCGACTGGTTCGGACGGATTTCGTGGGTTTTAGCCGCTTTCGGCGGCTTCGCGGATTTGGGGGATCGGGTCGACATCGAATTTGTGCAGCGCCAACTGCACCGTGAACGTGCGACAGATGACGGAAGGATTGAAAAGATACTGCCAGTTTACCGAAAAGCGCGGACTCGAACCGGGTGCGTCCGCGCGAAGAGCGAGAAAACAGCCGGCGACACACTGTGCACCTGGAACATTTCATGCCGGAAGCGACAGATCGCGCGCGGTTGCGCGATGCGCGAACGGACGGCAAAACCGCGCTCGCACTTGTGGCACGCGGCAGAAACCATCAACACAAGCAGCTGTTCTGAGCGAACCAGCTAGCGTGTGGGAGGTCGGCACCGGAACATGGGGCCGAACGTTACGTAACCTGCAGCGCGCCGTGTGACCGGACAAGAAGCACGCTCGGACGAAAATGAGGCTGCAATGGACGCGATACCGAACGGAAACGCGGAGCAGAAGTTCCAGGAAATGCTGACGAAGCTTCTCACCACGCCCGCGTGGACTGAAAAGCAGCAGATCGAACTCGAAATGGCGCGCGACATCTCGGTGGAGATGCTGCGGATCGCCGAACTGATGCGTGATGGCGCCGTCGACATGGAAACCTGTCTCACGCTACTCAAATACGCAAAGGTGCTCGACTTCGTGATGACGACGCTCGCCTCACGGCGCGACATCAAACCCCAGACGCTGCGGGTGATCTTCAAGCTCGCCGGTCTGAAGGTCGATGAGGAGTATCCCGGCTGAGCCGTTCCCGGCAGACGCTGGAGGCGGCGCGCAGGGCGAGCCGCCGCACCCGGTTTTTCACGCGCCATCAACTGGCGTGCCTATGCCAGTCGCGGCCCTTCGACGGGCGGCGTGCCGTCATGAAACATCGTCTTCAGTTCCGCGCGCAACTCGGGCGAATCGGTGTGCTTGTGAACAGCGATCGCATGCTGCACGGCGGCCTCGAGCAGTTCGCTTTCCGAATCGGCGGATAGCGCGATCGAGCAGTTCGTTTCGCTCGGACATTCGCGACAGTCGATGTACTTGCGGGTCATGATCGTCTCCTCAAAGGAACAGCGGCGGGACGCGTGGATGTGTCTGCGGGTCGACCTGACTGGACAGCCCGGCACGCGGGAAGCGGGAAGATGAACGCGGCGCGCGCGGCTCCGCATCGAATGGGAAACGATGCTGAAAGTATAGGTTTCGCGCGACGCGAATTCAAAACGTGACCGGCGCGTTTGCTCCCGTCTGCTGTGGATGTGAAAATGGCGGACCTCGCGCCCTTTTCACCCTTCCCTCTTCTTCTGTCTACGCTGCATGCCCCTTTCCCAGGATTCCGTTTCTGTCGCCGTCATCGGCGGCGGCCCCGCTGGACTCATGGCCGCCGAAGCACTGGCGCGGCGCGGCGCGCGTGTCGATGTGTACGACGCGATGCCTTCGGTCGGACGCAAGTTTCTGATGGCCGGCAAGGGCGGCATGAACATCACGCACTCGGAGCCGCTCGCACCGTTCCTCGGCCGGTACGGTGCGCGTCGCGAGCAGATTGCGCCACTGCTCGACGCATTCGGGCCCGACGCGTTGCGCGCGTGGCTGAAGGAACTGGGCATCGAAACGTTCGTCGGCAGTTCGGGCCGCGTCTTCCCGACCGACATGAAGGCCGCGCCGATGCTGCGCGCCTGGCTGCATCGATTGAAGGAAGCGGGCGTGCGGTTTCACATGCGGCACAAGTGGGTCGGCTGGGAGAGGGCGGTCGGCGGACAGCACACGCTACGCTTCACGACGCCATCCGATCGCGGTGAACTTCACGTGAAGGCCGACGCCGTTGTATTCGCGCTCGGCGGCGGCAGCTGGCCACGGCTCGGATCAGACGCATCGTGGGTGCCGCTGATGCAGGCGCGCGACGTGCCCGTCGCACCGCTTCTTCCAGCCAACTGCGGTTTCGACGCCGGTTGGAGCGACTATTTCCGCGAACACTTCGCCGGACAGCCGGTAAAACCCGTCGCCATTTCGGTCATCGATGTAGACAAAAAAGTCCATTATCGAAAAGGTGAGTTCATTTCGACAGAAACGGGCGTCGAGGGAAGTCTGGTGTACGCCCTTTCGTCGGTGATCCGGGACCGGCTGCTGGCCGATGGCGAAGTCGTGATCCACCTCGACCTTGCGCCGGCGCATTCCGCTCTGCGTGTCGTCGACGAGGTCACACGGCCGCGCGGATCACGCTCGATGTCGACGCATCTCCACGGCCGGCTCGGTATCACGGGCGTGAAAGCCGGTTTGCTGCGCGAGTGCCTGTCGAAGGAAGAATTCGCCGACACGCAGCATCTCGCCCATGCGATCAAGGCGTTGCCGCTGCGCCTCACGCGCACGCGGCCAATCGAGGAAGCGATCAGCAGCGCGGGCGGCATCCCGTTCGAAACGCTCGACGCGCGTCTGATGCTGCAGCGGATTCCCGGTGCTTTCTGTGCAGGCGAAATGCTCGACTGGGAGGCGCCGACGGGCGGTTATCTGCTGACGGCGTGCTTCGCGAGCGGGCTGGTTGCAGGGCAAGGCGCCGCCGATTACGTCGGCGCCCTGGCAACACAACCGCCATCGGCGGCGCATCGCTGAACCTCAGCGCGCCTGCAACCGCCACAACGAAGTCACTTCAGCCACGCGCGCGGCGTGCAGCGAATCGCTCGTATCGGTCGATTTCGGATGGCGCGGCTTGATGTCCTCGCGACCCACCAGCTTGAGCCCCGCCCGGTCGATCGCGGCAAGCAGACTTTCGCGCGTACGCAAGCCGAGATGCTCCGCGAAGTCCGACAGGATCAGCCAGCCTTCGCCGCCCGGCGACAGATGATCCGCGAGGCCGTTCAGGAAACCGAGCAGCATCCGGCTGTCGGGATCGAACACCGCGTGTTCGACCGGCGACGCGGGCCGCGCCGGCACCCACGGCGGGTTGCAGATCACGAGCGGCGCGCGGCCTTCAGGAAACAGATCGGCCTGCACGACCTTGACCTGGCGGTTGTAGCCCAGTCGCGTCAAATTTTCGGTTGCGCAGGCGAGCGCGCGCGGATCCTGATCGGTCGCGACGATCTTCTTCACGCCGCGCTTTGCCAGCACCGCCGCCAGTACGCCCGTGCCCGTACCGATATCGAACGCCTTTTCCAGCGAGGGCAACGGCGTACGCGCGACCAGATCCACGTATTCGCCACGCACCGGCGAGAACACGCCGTAGTGTGGATGGATGCGATCCGCGAGCACCGGAATCTCGACGCCCTTTTTGCGCCATTCGTGCGCACCGATCAGCCCGAGGAGTTCACGCAGCGATACGACCGACCGTTCGTCCGTCGCCGGGCCGTACGTCTCGATGCAAGCCTCCCGCACATCCGGCGCGCGACGCAGCGGAATCGTGTAGTCGCCTTCCAGCGGAATCAGCACCATGCCGAGAACGCGCGCGCGTTGCGACTGCGCCTGCCGGTGGAAATTGAACGCGTCTTTCAGCGAGGCCGCTTCCTTGCGCGGATTGCGTTCGACGCGCCGCGTCATCGCCTGCAGCAACTGGCGCGCGTTCTGGAAGTCGCCGCGATACAAGAGCGCCGTGCCTTCGCAGGCGAGACGGTAGGCGGCGTCTGCGGTGAGGCGATCGTCGGCGATGGTCACGCGCTTTGGCGGCGGAACGGCCGCTTCGGAACGCCAGAGGACGGCGCGCGGGCCATCGTCTTCGGGAAGGGTGATCGTGGCGGAGGTGGTCATGGGTACGCGGGGAAGATTCTGGACGGCCGAAAAACGGTCTGTGCCGGCAGCGGCGCGGCCGCTTCCAGCTTTGGCGCGATAGTACCGCTCACCTTCGCGCACGTCTTGCTGTATTTCCTGCGACGGTGGATATCGCGCTGAGCGTATCGCCTGGTCGCCGGGCGGGTATCAGGAGCCGCTCGCCCGGGTCGCGGGCAGCAGCATCGCTGCATGCGTCGAGTGGGTCTGCGTGGCGATGTCCTGTGCCGTCATCCCGCGATTGTCGCGCAGTGCCGGATTGGCGCCACGCGCGAGCAGCAGCTTGATCGTGTCCGCGCGATCGTAGCCGGCGGCCCACATCAGTGCGGTCAGGTCGTTCTTGTACAGCCGGTTCACCTCGACGCCCGCATCCAGCAGCAACTGCACCACGGCCGTCGCACCTTGACCCGCCGCGTATTCCATCGCCGTCTTTCCGACGCGGTCGGTGACCTCGATGTCCGCCTTGTGCTCGAGCAGCATCCTGACGATGGCGTCCGATCCGCCGTAAGCGGCGGCCATCAGCGGCGTGATGCCCGCCACGTCGGCCTGGCTGACATTCGCGCCGTGGTCGATCAACGTGCGCGCCATCCCGGTCGAGCCTTTCTTGCACGCCGTGATCAGCGCCGTGTCGCCAATGCGATTACGCGAATTCGTCGCCGCGCCTGCGGCCAGCGCAGCATTGACGCCCGCTACGTCGCCGATTCTCGCTGCGTTCAGCAATTGCTGGTTGAGACTGGTGTCGTCGGCAGCGACGCTCAAGGACGGCGCGCTACTCAATGCGATGGCCAGCATCGCGACGGCCGCCCGGATGCCCGTCGTTCTCTTCATGATCACGTCTCCCCTTGAAGCGCGTCGCGTCGATTGCGCGACGACGGTTGTCCATATCGGCGCCGAAGTTACTGCAGGTTCGCGATATACGCGGCCAGATTCATGATGTCCTCGTCGCTCAGTCCTTTCGTGACGCTCGTCATGTTGCCGGCGTCGTTGGTGCGCCTGCGTTCGCGGAAGTCCTGCAACTGCTTCACGATGTACGGGTAGTGCTGCCCGGCGACACGCGGAATCTCGTTCTGACCGCTAAAGCCGCCCAGATGGCACATCGTGCACAACACCTCCGCCGACTTGCGACGCCCCGCATCGACGCGCGCCGGATCAGCCTTGTACGGTATCGCTACAACCTGCTGCGCGGCGAAATAGTCGGCGAGATCGAGCATGTCCTCCCGCGACAGGTTTGCCGCCATCGGCGACATGCGCGGATCGGTGCGGCGCCCTTCCTTGAAGTCGCGCAGTTCGAGATAGGTATAGCGCGCGCTCTGGCCAGCGAGAACCGGATAGTCAGACGTGGTTGAATTTCCCATCGGGCCATGACAGGCCGCGCAGACCTGCGCCCTGGCCTTGCCGGCTTCGGCATCGGCACGCGCGACTTCAGCTGGCAGCAGGCTTGCGACGCTCACGCAAAACATCAGCGTCGCCGCCCACGCCCGCCATGTCAGGCGGCGTGGGCGGGCGTCATCGATAGCGGTCACCATGCGCCAGTCACGGCAACGCGAACACGATGACGGAGTTGCCCCGCTTGAAGTCGATCTGCGTGTTCCCGCCCGCGGCGACGGCAACGTACTGCTTGCCGTGCACGGTGTAGGAGACCGCGGGCGCGTTCACGCCGGCGCCGCACTGGAATTCCCAGAGCTTCTTGCCGGTCGCGGCATCGAATGCGCGGAAGAGCCCGTTGCCTTCACCGTTGAACACGAGATTGCCGGCCGTCGCGAGCACGCCGCCGATCAACGGCTGATCGGTCTTGAAGTCCCACGCGATCTTGCCGGTGTCGATGTTGACCGCCGACAGCTTGCCCCACTGAGCCTCAGACGGAATCGTCTTGAATGCGCCGCCGAGCCACAGCTTGCTGCCGCCTGGATAGGCGACGTCTTCGACCTGATAGGTCATCGGTTGATGCAGATTCGCGGCATACGCGAGATGTGTCTTCGGGCTGTAGGCCATTGGCGACCATTCGACGCCGCCATTCGCGCCCGGCAACATCCGCGCGCCGGTCGACGTCGGCAACGTCCACATGTCTTCCTGCGGGATCATCGCCTTCGAGAAGCGGATCAGCTTGCCGGTGCGGCGATCGTTCACGTAGACGTGACCGGTTTTGCCACCGTGAATAATGCCCGGCACCATGTGACCGTCCTTGTCACGGACCTCGACGAGAATCGCCGGGCTCGCGGCGTCGAGGTCCCAGATGTCATGCGCGATGTACTGGAAGTGCCACTTGTATTCGCCGGTATCGAGATTCACCGCGACGAGCGAATCGGTATAGAGGTTGTCTCCCGGACGGATCGCGCCATACAGATCAGGCGACGGATTGCCGACCACGAAATACACCGTGCGCGACTGCCGGTCGACCGCCGGCGTCATCCACACGCCGCCGCCGAGCGTCTTGTAGAAGTCGCCGCCCTTGTCGGCAAGCTGCTTCTGTTCCGCGGCGATGTCGCGTTTCATGTTGCGGCCGGTTGCGTCGTCGGTGGCCCAGACGCCTTCCTGACCTTTGTCGGGAATCGTGTAGAAGGTCCACAGCAGATTGCCGGTGGCGGCATCGAAGGCTTTCACGAAGCCGCGAATACCGTACTCACCGCCATTGGTACCGATCAGCACCTTGTTTTCGACGACCGTCGGCGCCATCGTCTCCGAGTAGCCCTGGTCCGGATTGGCGATCTGCGTTTCCCATAGCAGCTTGCCGGTCTTCGCATCGAGCGCGACGAGTTTCGAATCAAGCGTGCCCATGAAGAGACGATCACCTGAGATCGCCACGCCGCGATTGTTCGGTCCGCAGCAGAATGTCGTGATCGGCCCCATCTTGTGCTTGTAATGCCAGTATTCCTTGCCGGTCACCGCATCGACCGCGTACACGTGATTGAACGACGTCGTCAGGAACATGATGCCGTTCGACACGATCGGCGCGGTTTCCATCGATTCGTTCACGGCCGTCTGGACAATGAAAACTGGCCTCAGCTTCGCGACGTTGGTGGTATTGATCTGGGTGCCGGGGTAATAACGCGTCTGCGCGTACGAACCGTTCGGATGAATCCAGTCTCCAGCGCGCGTGTTCGCTGAATCCAGCTGCTGCTGGGAGACCGGCTGAAGGACGGGCGGCATCGGCGTAGTGGTGGTCGTCGCGCTGTTCTCTACTTCGTCGGCGGCGAATGCTGCGGTTGCGCTAATCATCAGCGCAATTGAGACGCAAAGGGACCGGGTATAGCGGGATGGATGCATGGATGTCTCCTCGACTTTTTTGCTTAGGGTATTTGCATGCAAATACGACGCTGCGCCATGAAGCGGATGCGTCGGGTGCCGGATGGCACAACCCTTTCGGTCGCGAAAACGTCCGAAAATCTGGATTGCTTCTTTAGGGGGTTGATGTGCGGGGGATGGGAGCCGGTGAGCGCTCTCTCATCAGAGCCGGCCTACCAAGCGTAGGCGATGATGACCCTCTTTTCTACCCGGTTATACGCGGTAAGGGCCGGAAGCAGGACGAACGTGAGCAAGCGTGAAGGAATGTGAGCGAACCGGAGAAGTGGCCCACCAAAACAAAACGGGCTACGCGTTTCCGCGTAGCCCGTCGTTCATGCTTTGGTGCCCCCTGTCTGATTCGAACAGACCACCTCATGATTACAAGTCAAGTGCTCTACCAAATGAGCTAAGGGGGCATCGGACGGCGATTTTACTTCATTTCACGACCTTGAGGTGACCTCTTCCGCCACCTTTTGATCCATCGTCGTCAGGTTTCGGAGCGTCGCCTGCGTCTTCGGGCTTTTGCGCCGTAGTTGAAGCGCGCGAGTCAGCCTCAACCGCCGCCGGCGCGTTTCCACCGATGGCCGTCGGCGTACCGACGCCCCGCGTGTCAATGCCCGTCGACGCGTCGTCTTCTTCGCTCGAATCCGCCGCTTCACCACCCGGAGAATCAACCGGGAACGCCATGCCCTGACCGTTCTCGCGTGCGTAGATGGCGAGCACGTTCGCGACCGGCACTTCGATCCGGTGCGACTTCCCCGAGAAACGCGCGTTGAACTCGACGAGTTCATTGCCCATCTGCAACTGGCTCGTCGCCTCGAAGCTGATGTTCAGCACGATTTCGTTGTCACGCACAAACTGGCGCGGCACGCGTGTCTGGTTGTCGACCCGTACCGCGATGTGCGGCGTGTAGCCGTTATCCGTGCACCACTCGTACAGCGCGCGCAGCAGGTAAGGCTTCGTGGAAATCTCTTGCATCAACATTCCTCTTACCGGGCGAAAGCATCACGCGATCAAGGCAACCCGCGCGACGCCCTCACCCCAAAGCCAGACTCAACGACGCATCACCTTTTCCGAAGGCGTCAGCGCTTCGATATAGGCCGGACGGCTGAAAATGCGTTCGGCGTACTTCATCAGCGGTGCAGCATTCTTCGACAGCTCGATGCCGTAGTGATCCAGACGCCACAACAGCGGCGCGATCGCCACGTCGAGCATCGAGAACTCTTCGCCGAGCATGTACTTGTTCTTCAGGAAGATCGGTGCGAGCTGCGTCAGACGGTCACGAATCGCGATACGCGCCTTTTCGTGATTCTTCTCGGCTGCCTTGCCCTTTTCGTTTTCCAGCGTGCCGACGTGCACGAACAGTTCCTTCTCGAAGTTGAGCAGGAAGAGGCGCGCGCGGGCGCGTTGCACCGGGTCGGCGGGCATCAGTTGCGGATGCGGGAAGCGCTCGTCGATGTACTCGTTGATGATGTTCGATTCGTACAGAATCAGATCCCGTTCGACGAGGATTGGCACCTGACCGTACGGATTCATCACGGCGATGTCTTCCGGCTTGTTGAACAGATCGACGTCGCGGATCTCGAAGTCCATGCCCTTTTCGAACAACACCAGCCGGCAGCGCTGGGAGAAGGGGCAAGTCGTGCCAGAGTACAGAACCATCATGTTTACATTTCCTCAAAAAGCTGAAGGGCCAGCGCGGAAAAACCGCCTCGCGGTTTCTCCTTGCGCCGGCCCCACGCCGGTTATGGCGTGATTATTTGATATCTTTCCAGTACGCGGCGTTCAATCGCCAGGCGAAAAAGCTCAGGATGCCAAGGAACAGCAGCACCCACACGCCCAGCCGTTTGCGCGTCTGCTGCGCGGGTTCGGACATCCACGACAGGTACGACACGAGGTCGGCAACAGCAGAATCATAATCTACTGGCGACATCGTCCCCGGCGTGACCTGCTGGTAGCCGACGAACTTGCGGAGCTTTTCGCCCGTCTTTTCGTCGATGTCGTCCTCGAACTTCGCGGTTCGCTGGCCCTGGAGCTGCCACAACACGTGCGGCATGCTCACATTGTCGTACACCATATTGTTCCAGCCTGTCGGCCGTGTGTCATCGCGGTAAAAACTGCGCAGGTACGTATACAGCCAATCCTTGTTGCGCGCCCGCGCTTCCACCGACAGATCCGGCGGTTGCGCCCCGAACCACGCTTTCGCGTCGTCAGGCCGCATCGCCACCGACATCGTGTTACCCACCTTGTCAGTCGTGAACAACAGGTTTTTCTCGATTTCCTTCTGCGAAATGCCCAGATCCTGCAGGCGGTTGTATCGCATCAGGTTCGCGCTATGGCAATTCAGGCAATAGTTTACAAACAATTGCGCGCCACGCTGCAAGGAGGCGAAATTGTCCGCGTTATCGGGCGCGCGGTCGAGCGGGAAATTCTCGTCCGCGTGCGCCGGACTCACCATCAGCGCGAAGGTCGCCGCGCCAATCAGCGCGAGCGTCGAAAGCAGTTTTTTCATTGTGGGTTCTCCTGGCGCGCGTTAGTGAGGCTTGAACCGGACCCGTTCGGGCGGCTGTTTAAACCGTCCGAGCCGTGTCCAGAACGGCATGCCGAGGAAGAACGCAAAGTAAATCAGTGCACAGATCTGCGCGATCAGCGTCGATGCGGGCGATGGCGGCTTCGTTCCAAGGAAGCCCAGCGTCAGGAACGCCAGCACGAAGATCCCGTAAAACACCTTGTGAAAGAACGGCCGGTAGCGGATCGATTTCACCGGTGACTGGTCGAGCCACGGCAGGAAGAACAGCGACACCACCGCCGTTCCCATCACCACGACACCCCAGAACTTCGACTCGGTGAACGCCATCGCCAGGATCACGAGCACGGCGAGCACCGGCAGGCCGAGCTTCCACGTGCCGCGCGCCCGTACCAGCGCGAGCAGGCCGAGCAACGCGATCACGACCATCAGGACGATCTTGAACGGATCGGTGGTGGCGCGCAGCATCGCGTAGAACGCGGTGAAGTACCACACCGGCGCGATTTCCGGCGGCGTCTGCAGCGGATTCGCCGGGACGAAGTTATTCGCCTCGAGGAAGTACCCGCCCATCTCCGGCGCGAAAAAGAGGATCGCGGCGAAGATTAACAGGAACACGGCGACGCCAAGAAAATCGTGGACGGAGTAGTACGGATGGAACGGGATGCCGTCGATCGGTTTGCCGTTCGCGTCCTTCTTCGCCTTGATCTCGATTCCGTCCGGATTGTTCGAGCCCACTTCATGCAGCGCCACGATGTGAGCGATCACCAGCCCGATCAGCACCAGCGGAATGGCGACCACGTGAAACGCGAAGAAACGGTTCAGCGTGACGTCCGACACGACGTAATCACCGCGAATCCACAGCGACAGATCCGGCCCGATAAACGGAATCGCCGAGAACAGGTTCACGATCACCTGCGCGCCCCAGAACGACATCTGGCCCCACGGCAGCAGGTAGCCGAAGAACGCCTCGGCCATCAGGCTCAGGAAAATCGCGCAACCGAAGATCCACACGAGTTCGCGCGGCTTGCGGTACGAGCCGTAAAGCAGCCCGCGAAACATGTGCAGATACACGACGACGAAGAACATCGACGCGCCCGTCGAGTGCATATAGCGGATCAGCCAGCCCCACGGCACCTCGCGCATGATGTACTCGACCGACGAGAACGCGAGCGTCGCGTCGGGCTTGTAGTTCATCGTCAGGAAAATACCTGTGACGATCTGGTTCACCAGCACCAGCAGCGCCAGCGAGCCGAAGAAATACCAGAAGTTGAAGTTCTTCGGCGCGTAGTACTCGGAGACGTGCTTCTTCCATGCCGCCGTCATCGGAAAACGGCGGTCGATCCAGCCGGCCAGCCCGGTCGTCCCCACTTCGTGTTCGATCGCCATTTACGCTTCTCCTTTCTCGTCCTTGCCGATCACGAGCTGATTCGCCGACGTGAACATATAGGGCGGAATGTCGAGGTTTTGCGGAGCAGGTTTGTTCTTGAAGACGCGGCCGGCCATGTCATAGGTCGAACCGTGGCACGGGCACAGGAAGCCACCAGGCCAGTCGTCGGGAAGACTGGGCTGCGCCCCCTCCTGGAAGCGTGGCGTCGGCGTGCAGCCCAGATGGGTGCACACAGCGACGGCGACGAAGATGTTCTTGCGGTCAGCGCGGGCGCGGAATTCGTTCTTGCAGTAATCCGGCTCCGCCATCGTGAAGGGTTTCTTGCTGTCCGGGTCAGCGACTTCCTGATCGGCTTTTTTAACGTCGGCGAGCATCTTGTCGGTGCGGTTGATGATCCACACCGGCTTGCCACGCCATGCCACGGTCATCATGTCGCCGGGCTTCAGGTTGCTGATATCGACTTCGACCGGGGCGCCAGCCGCCTTGGCCTTTTCAGATGGTGCAAACGAACTAACAAAGGGCACTACAGTGGCAACTCCTCCTACGCCACCTGCTACGGTCGTCGCAATCAGCCAGGTACGACGGCTGCCGTCGACGCGTTCATCTTCCTTGTCTCGCATCACACGCCCCACTTCTGAGTTGGATTTTTCCGTCAAGCCGGTTCTACCGCCGCTAGTTTGCTCGAATGGAGTCGGCATTTACAAGGGCCGAATACCAAAAAGCGTGCGAAGTCTTTGATAAATCAGGGTATTCCCGCACGAATCGCAAACTTTTTTATGCGGTTTCTTAAGCGCTCCCTCCGTTATCCAGCCTTTTTGTTCACTAATTGCCTGAAATGTCAGACCGGATTATGGATATCGATAAAGAGATGCTCGAGATCGAATGTCTCGGACAAATGCGCGCCGACTGCCTGAACGCCGAAACGCTCGGTCGCGTGATGGCCGGCCGCGAGGAACGCCACGCCGCTTTCGGCTGCCGTGTGCGTGGTCGACTCGGAGACTTCGCCTGTGAGGAACACGTCGGCGCCGGCGTCGATCGCGGCGTCGAAATAGCTTTGCGCGGCGCCCGTGCACCACGCGACGCGCCGCAGATCGCGGTCCGGGTCGCCAAGCACAAGCGGCGTGCGGCCGAGCGTCTGCTCGACCTGCGCGGTGAAGTGCGCGAGCGTGACGGGCGTAGGTAGCGTACTGAGCCAGCCGAGGTCGGTGTCGCCAAAGCGGGCGTCGTCGGCGATCCAGCCCATTTTTGCGCCGAGTTGCGCGTTGTTGCCGAATTCCGGATGGTCGTCGAGCGGCAGATGGTAGGCGAACAGGTTCAGGTCGTTCTGGATCAGCAGCTTGATGCGGCCATGTTTGCGGCCCGTGATCTGCGGTGCTTCGTTGCGCCAGAAATAGCCGTGATGCACGAACACGGCGTCCGCGCCCCACTCGATCGCCGCCTCCAGAAAGGCCGCGGAGGCCGTCACGCCGGTCGCGATCTTTTTTATCCGGCGGCGCCCTTCAACCTGCAGACCATTAGGGCAATAGTCCTTGAACCTCGCGGTTTGCAGAAGATTGTTCAAGTACAATTCCAGTTCGATCCGATCCATATAAACCTCTAATATCTTCAGATGCTTAGACGCTTTTGGCTGTTCTTCGCCCAGGCGGTAACGGTACTGCTGGCGCTGATGTTCATCATTGCGACGCTCAAGCCGCAATGGCTGCAGCGCCAGGGCCAGTTTGGCAAGCAGCTCGCCGAACCGATCGTTGCCCTGCGTGAAGTAGCGCCAGGCATCGGCGGTGGCAGTGGCTCCGCGCAGGCTTCGTACGCCGACGCGGCGTACAAGGCCATGCCGGCGGTCGTCAACGTGTTCTCCAGCAAGGACGGCTCGCTTCCGCCCGACCCGCGCGCGAAAGATCCGCTCTTCCGCTATTTCTTCGGCGACAAGAACAATAACCGCAAGCAGCAGGAACAGCCCGCGGCCAATCTTGGCTCGGGTGTCATCGTGAGTTCGGAAGGTTACATTCTAACGAACCAGCACGTGGTGGACGGCGCGGATCAGATCGAAATTGCGCTCGCCGACGGCCGCACGACTAACGCGAAGGTGATCGGCGTCGATCCTGAGACGGATCTGGCCGTGCTGAAAGTCAACATGACCAATCTGCCGACGATCACGCTTGGCCGCATGGACCAGACGCGCGTCGGCGACGTGGTGCTCGCGATCGGTAACCCGTTCGGCGTCGGCCAGACGGTGACGATGGGCATCGTCAGCGCGCTGGGGCGCAATCACCTCGGCATCAACACATTCGAAAACTTCATCCAGACCGATGCGGCGATCAACCCGGGCAACTCGGGCGGCGCGCTGGTCGACGTGAACGGCAACCTGCTCGGCATCAATACGGCCATCTACTCGCGCTCGGGCGGGTCGCTCGGTATTGGCTTCGCGATCCCGGTCTCGACGGCGCGCAGCGTGCTGGAAAGCATCATCACGACGGGTTCGGTGACGCGCGGCTGGATCGGCGTCGAGCCGCAGGACGTGACGCCGGAGATCGCGGAGTCGTTCGGGCTGCAGCAGAAGTCGGGCGCGATCGTCGCGGGCGTGCTGCAGGGCGGCCCGGCCGACAAGGCTGGCGTCAAGCCGGGTGACATCCTGCTGAACGTGAACGGTGAGGACATCACGGATACGACGCGTCTTCTGAACGTGATCGCGCAGATCAAGCCGGGTACGAGCGCGAAGGTTCATCTGGTACGCAAGAACAGGGAGCTCGATCTGGACGTGATGATCGGCAAGCGCCCGCCGCCGCCAAAGCAGCCCGCGGACCAGGGCGATGATCAGGGCGACGAGGGGGGTTGAGCCCCGCCGCCTAGCTCGTCGGCGTACTTTCTTCTTCCTTCACGACCGGCTGCTTGCCGACAATCAACCGCGCGGCGATGATCCCGGCTTCGTAGAGAATGATCAGCGGAATCGCCAGAATCAGCTGCGAAAACACGTCTGGTGGCGTCACAACAGCCGAAATGACAAACGCGCCGACGATCACATACGGACGGATCTCCCTCAGCTTCTTGACCGAGAGAATGCCCATGCGCACCAGCAGCACGACCACGATCGGCACCTCGAACGTCACGCCGAACGCGATGAACATCGTCAGCACGAAGCTCAGATAATTATCGATATCGGTGGTCATTTCCGCGCCGAGCGGCGCGTTGTAGTGCGCCATCACGCGAAAAATCGTCGGAAACACGACAAAGTACGCGAACGCCATGCCGCACAGAAAGAGCGCATAGCTGCTCCCGACGAGCGGCACCACCAGCTTCTTCTCGTGTTGATACAGCCCGGGCGCGACGAACGCCCAGATCTGATACAGCACGACCGGCAGCGCGATCACAAGCGCGACGAGCATCGTCACCTTCATCGGCACGAAAAACGAGCCGGTGACGTCGGTGACGATCATCTTGCCGTCCTTCGGCAGGTTCTGCATCAGCGGACGCGCGAGCAGGCGGAAAATATCCGGCGCCCAGTAGACGAGCCCGAGAAACACGACGATGACCGAGATGCCTGCCCGGATGATGCGGTCGCGTAGTTCGACGAGATGCGAGATGAAGGTTTCTTCAGGGGCATCGCCCTGGTTTTGCTGGGGGTCGCTCACGCCGGCCCTCGGTTGGAGTGTTTCGCAGGGGACATCAGAAGAAGCGTGTCGGACGACGCAGGCTCACCGGTGTATGCCGCGCGACACGCGCCGCGCCCGACTGCACGCGCGTGCGACGCAGCGTGACGCGCTTGTACCACGTCGGCGCGGCCGTCTGCTTGACGCGCCAGTTCTTGCGCTTCGGTGCGGAGGCGATGCTGCTGCGCCAGGACGTGCCGTCGGCGGAAGTTGCATCGTATTCCGACGCGCCGCCCGCAATGCTCGGCGATACCGACGTACCGGCGTTCCACGCGTCATTCACTTCGGCTTCGTGCTTGCGCAGATTGTCGTGAATAGTGGTCTGGACGTTGCTCGCCGCCGATTCGAACTCCGTCTTCATGCGACGCAGTTCGTCCAGCTCGATCTCACGCGTGACTTCGGACTTCACGTCGTTGATGTAACGCTGCGCACGCCCGAACAGCGCGCCAGCCGTGCGTGCAACGCGCGGCAGGCGCTCCGGCCCGAGAACGACCAGCGCGACGACGCCGATCAGCGCCATCTTGGTTAGACCGAGGTCCAGCATGGGATGAGCTTTCCGTCAGTGCGGGGCTGCCGCGGATTTAGCGGGAGTCGCCGGAATGCGGCGCTTTTTCCTTTGCGTCGACATCAACGGTGCCCGTGCGCGGCAACTCGCGTGCCTGCGCGTCGGCCGGCGTTTCGCTGTCCTTCACGCCTTCCTTGAAGCCCTTTACCGCGCCGCCCAGATCGCTGCCGATGTTGCGCAGTTTCTTCGTGCCGAACACCAGCGCCACAATCAGCAACACGATCAGCCAATGCCAAATACTTAACGAACCCATGAAAACTCTCCTTAACCCCGTCGCCGCGTCGTCTGTATGCTCATCCGCGGCAAACATCGTCTGCCTCTCGGCATAATTCGAAGCGCTCGCGCCTCACATCTACGATACCGCCGAAACCGGCAGCAGCACATGCGCTTCATTATGAATGGATCAGCACGTCGGCGTTATTACATTCCGGCATGCTGAACGCTACCTTTGCCCGGCCGCTATTGTGTGCGGTCAAAATCCTGCCGCGAAGCACGTTTGCGGCCGGCTGGTCCCGGCAACCCGGCAACGTTACCCGCTCTGGCCAACGCTCTGCCAGCATCAACCCATACGCAGCCACGGACGCGGCCCCGCCAGAATATGCGCGTGCAGGTGATACACCTCCTGCCCGCCGCCGGGACCGGTATTAATGACCGTTCGAAAGCCGGTCGCACCGCCCGTGTAGGCCACGCCCAGCTTGTCCGCCAGCCGCGCGACCAGCACCAGCATTCTACCAAGCAGGGCTGCGTCGTCTTCCGTGCAGTTCGACAGCGTGTCGATGTGCTTGCGGGGAATCACAAGCACATGGGTTTCGGCCGCCGGACGGATATCGCGGAACGCGACGAATTCGTCGTCCTCATGCACTTTGGTCGAGGGAATAGCGCCAGCAGCGATCCGGCAGAAAAGGCAGCTAGAAGTGTCGTGGCTCATGGTCTCAGTGAAACGCTTACGCGGGTGGCCTCAAGATGGATACAGTCAGAACCACGCGCGCGGATTCGTTAATGGCTTGTTGTCATACAGATACAGCCAGCCTTTGATAATACGGTACAACATCCAGATCGCGACTGCCCACAGGATCGGCACGCCGATCAGCACGATGAAAAGCGCCATGCCGATCACATGACCGAGCACGCCCCACCAGAAGGTGCGGATCTGCCAGTCGAAGTGCGCCTCGTATGGCGTCCCGGCCACATCAGACCGTTTGACGTAATTGATGATGATAGCGACCAGCGCGGTGAGACCGCCAGTCAGCCAGTAGATCGCGTAGAGGCCGTACAGGATATGCGTGAGCGTGCGCAGGCTGCGCTGGCGATCGATTTCGGTCGCGCTCTGATAAGACGGAGGCGGATATCCGCCCTGCGACTGTTCCATCTCTGCGTCTCCTTGACAATCCAACTGGCCGGCGCTGGTGCGCACAAACGCACGGCGGGTCTGGCTACAGACTAGTCGCCGTTCTGCTCGCGCTCGCGGCTCTTGCGCAGCGCTTTTTCCTCAATGCCCGACGTGCCTTCGCGACGCTCGAGTTCGGCGAGCACTTCAGCCGGGCCCAGATCGAAATGCGACAGCATCACAAGACAATGAAACCACAGATCGGCCACCTCGCCGACGAGCGCCTTCGGCGCGCCGCCGTGACGCGCGTCCTTGGCCGCGAGCACGACTTCGGTCGCTTCTTCGCCAATCTTCTTCAGCACGGCGTCGTCGCCCTTGTGGAACAGGCGCGAGACGTAAGAAACATCCGGGTCGCCGCCCTTGCGGCTGTCGATGATGGCCGCGAGGCGCAGCAGCGTATCGGTCGTCGATGAAGTGAATGCCGGGGATTGCGTCATTTGTAGATCTGTTCGGGGTCTTTCAGCACCGGCTCGACGGCAACCCACTCTCCGTCGTCTGCCGAGCCTTCGAATTTCTGGAAAAAGCACGAGTGGCGGCCGGTGTGGCACGCAATGCCCGACACCTGCTCGACCTTCAGCAGCACGACATCTTCGTCGCAGTCGAGCCGCACCTCATGCACGTTCTGGACGTGACCGGATTCTTCACCCTTGAACCACAGACGCTGGCGCGAGCGCGAGAAATACACGGCGCGGCCGAGTTCGATGGTTTTGGCGAGCGCTTCGCGGTTCATCCACGCGAACATCAGCACATCGTTCGTCGTCGCTTCCTGCGCGATGACCGGCACCAGGCCGTTCGCGTCCCATTTGACCTTATCGAGCCAGCTTTCTGCGGACGCCTTCACGTCAACCTCACCGAAATGCCCCGATCGGCCATGAAGCGCTTGGCTTCGCCGACGGTGTGTTCGCCATAGTGAAAGATGCTGGCGGCCAGCACGGCGTCTGCGTGGCCATCGGTGATGCCGTCAGCCAGATGCTGCAACGAACCGACGCCGCCCGACGCGATCACCGAAACCGGCACCGCGTCCGACACGGCGCGCGTGAGCGCCAGATCGAAGCCGCTTTTCGTGCCGTCGCGGTCCATGCTGGTCAGCAGTATCTCGCCCGCGCCGAGTTCGGCCATCTTGCGCGCCCATTCGATCGCGTCCAGCCCGGTGGCCTTGCGGCCGCCATGCGTGAACACTTCCCAGCGGGGCGTTTCGCCTTCCGCCGACACACGTTTCGCGTCAATCGCGACGACAATGCACTGCGAGCCGTATTTTTCCGTCGCATCGCGCACGAGCTGCGGATTCGCGACCGCTGACGAGTTCATGCTGATCTTGTCCGCGCCCGCGTTCAAGAGGCGCCGCACATCTTCGACGGCGCGCACGCCGCCACCGACCGTCAGCGGAATGAACACCTGTGACGCCACCGCTTCGATGATCGGTAGAATCAGATCGCGCTGGTCGGACGTGGCGGTGATGTCGAGGAAGGTGAGTTCGTCTGCGCCCTGGTCGTCGTAGCGACGCGCGATTTCGACCGGATCGCCCGCATCGCGTAGCTCGACGAAGTTGACGCCCTTGACCACGCGTCCAGCCGTGACGTCGAGACAGGGGATGATGCGTTTAGCTAGAGCCATGATCTTGCAAATTCTTGCCAATGCCGCTGGTGAAGCCGCTCGCCGCGAGCGGCTGGGTGCCTGAAGCCTGATCGTCCCACAGCGCGTTTCCTGTGCGCCCTGACGCCAGCAACGACACGGAGAACCGCGCCGCCATCAGGCGTCGTCGGATTCGCGCAGCCGGTCCGCGAGCGTCTGCGCAGCCGCGAAATCGAGATCGCCTGAATAGATCGCGCGACCGCAGATCACGCCTTCGATGCCCTCGTCTTCCACTTCGCACAGCGATTCGATATCGGTGAGATTCGACAGCCCGCCGCTTGCGATCACCGGGATCTTGACCGCGCGCGCAAGGCGCACCGTCGCTTCGATATTGATGCCCTGAAGCATGCCGTCGCGGCCGATGTCGGTGTAGATGATCGATTCGCAGCCGTAATCTTCGAACTTGCGGCCCAGATCCACGACTTCGTGGCCCGTCAGCTTGCTCCAGCCGTCGGTGGCGACCTTGCCGTCCTTCGCATCCAGCCCGACGATGATATGGCCGCCGAACGCCGTGCAGGCGTCCTGCAGGAAGCCCGGATTCTTCACGGCCGCCGTACCGATGATGACGTAGGACAAACCGTCGTCGAGATAGCGCTCAATCGTGTTCAGGTCGCGGATGCCGCCGCCCAGCTGGACGGGAATCTCGCCGCCGACTTCCTCGATGATCGCGCGGATCGCGTCTTCGTTTCGCGGCTTGCCGGCGAACGCGCCGTTCAGATCGACGAGATGCAGACGCCGTGCGCCACGGTCGACCCAATGTCGGGCCATCGCCGCCGGCTCCTCGGAGAATATCGTCGCCTGGTCCATATCGCCTTGTTTGAGGCGTACACACTGACCGTCTTTCAGGTCGATGGCCGGAATCAGCAGCATAGCAATCGGGTGTTGTCTGGGAAGAAGTTGAATGTCGGCGCTGGCATGCAGGCAGGAAGCCCGGACCGGCGCCGTCTCGCTAGTTTAGTACAAGTCTTTCGACGCCCTTGCTGGTATCGGCCGGGGTCCGGTCAATGTCACGACGTCCGCACCGGATAAGGCGCACTGGACGGCAGGGAGGACAAAAGGGTTCACGGGTTCCAGTGCACGAAGTTGCGGTACACACGCAGACCCGCGTCGGCGCTCTTTTCCGGGTGAAACTGGGTCGCGAAAATGTTGTCCCGCGCCACCGCCGACGTGAAAGGCACACCGTACACGGTTTCGCCCGCCATATGTGCCGCATTGTCCGGCACCACGTAATAGCTGTGCACGAAGTAGAAGAAGCTGTTGTCCGGCACGCCGTCCCACAGCGGATGCGGCTGCGCCTGACGCACGCGGTTCCAGCCCATCTGCGGCACCTTGAAGCGCGAGCCGTCGTCCTGCAGCTGGCCTTCCAGTTCGAAGCGCACCACCTTGCCCGGCATCAGCCCGAGGCCAGGCGTGTCGCCTTCGGCGCTCCAGTCGAACAGCATCTGCTCGCCGACGCACACGCCCATCAACGGTTTCGTACGCGACGCCTCGATCACGGCTTCCTGCAAACCGGATTCGCCGAGCGAGCGCATGCAGTCACGCATCGCGCCCTGGCCGGGCAGCACGACCCGGTCAGCCGAACGGATCGCTTCCGGACGCTCGACGATCGCCACGTCCGCCTCGGGGGCCGCCTTCTTCAGCGCCTGCGCCACCGAGCGCAGGTTGCCCATGCCGTAATCCACAATTGCAATTGAAGTTTTCATCTCAAGTTCGGCAGTAACGCCTTCAATCCGTCGACGATGAACTCCACCGCCAGCGCCGACAACATCAAACCCATGAGCCGCGTACCGATATTGATACCCGTGCGACCGACCCAGCGCGCGATCGGTTCAGCAAGACGCAGCGAAAAGAAGCAGATCGCCGCGAGCACCGCGCCGATAGCCACAAGACTAACCCGGTCGTACCAGTGATGTGAACTAGCCGAATAGACGATGACCGTGCTGATCGAGCCCGGTCCCGTGAGCAGCGGAATCGCCAGCGGCACGACCGCGATGTTGTCCTTCAGCTCGGCTTCGTCGCGCTCTTCCGGCGTCGAGCGGCTGTTGCCGATCTGCGCGTTCAGCATGTTGATCGCCATCAGCAACATGATGATGCCGCCCCCCACTTCGAGCGAACCCACAGAAATGCCGAAGAAGCTGATGATCTGCTGCCCGAGCATCGTCGTCACACCGATCACGCAGAACACCGAAATCGATGCGATACGGATCGTCCGGCGCCGCTCGGCGTCGGACTGCTGCGCGGTGAGGCTCAAAAAGAACGGGATGGCGCCGACCGGATTGATCAGCGCCAGCAGCGAAATAAACGACTTGATGATATCCATCGCAAGCCGGCGCGCGGGGGCGCGACCGGTCCGGTGTGTCTGCTTACAGACTTCCCTTGGTCGACGGAATCTGCCCCGCCGCGCGTTCGTCCAGTTCGCACGCCATCCGCAGCGCGCGACCGAAGGCCTTGAAAACCGTTTCCATCTGATGATGGGCGTTCAGGCCGCGGAGGTTGTCGATATGGAGCGTCACGCCTGCGTGGTTGACGAAGCCGCGGAAGAATTCGATGGAGAGATCGACGTCGAACGTGCCGATGCGTGCACGCGTGAACGGCACGTGGAATTCGAGGCCGGGACGACCGGAAAAGTCGATCACGACACGCGACAGCGCTTCATCCAGCGGCACGTACGCATGGCCGTAGCGACGGATGCCCTTGCGGTCGCCGATCGCCTTCGCGACGGCCTGGCCGAGCGTGATACCGGTGTCTTCGACCGTGTGATGGTCGTCGATATGCAGGTCGCCATGCGCCTCGACGTCGAGATCGAACAACCCATGCCGTGCAATCTGGTCGAGCATGTGGTCGAGAAACGGAACGCCGGTGGCGAGCTTCTGCACGCCGGTGCCGTCCAGATTGATCTTCACACGGATCTGCGTTTCGCTGGTGTTGCGAACGACTTCCGCCTGGCGCATGGGAATTCCTTGAATCGAGCTAGAAAATGGGTGCTGAAAATATGTGCGCCTGACGCCGACGGTCAATGCAGCACGAGCTTCAATGCGGCGAGCATCTGGGCGTTTTCTTCGGCCGATCCGACTGTCAAACGCACACAATTCGCCAGCAATGGATGCATTTTACTCACGTTTTTGATCAATACCCGTGCGGTCAGCAGCGTCTCGAACAGGATCGATGCGTCCGGCACGCGCACCAGCAGGAAATTTCCGGCGCTCGGGAACACCTCGGCGCCCGGCAAGACGGCAACCGCATCGGCCAGTTTCGCGCGTTCGGCGCGCAGTTCGGCAGCCTGCGAGTCGAGCACGTCGATATGGTCGAGCAGGAAGCTCGCGGCCGCCTGCGTCAGCACATTCACGTTGTACGGCGGACGCACCTTGTCGATTTCGTTAAGCCATGCGGAGCGGCCCGCCAGATAGCCAAGGCGGATTCCGGCGAGGCCCAGCTTCGACACGGTCCGCATCACGACGACGTTATCGAACTGATCAGCGCGCGGCAGCCAGCTGCGCTGTGCGAACGGCTGATACGCCTCGTCGATCACCACCAGGCTTTTGTCCGCCGCGGCGATGATGCGCTCCATGTCGGCGTCCTCGTACAGCGTGCCAGTTGGGTTGTTCGGATAGGCCAGATAGATGATGGCCGGCTGATGTTCAGCGATCGCAGCAAGCATCGCTTCGGCATCGAGCGTGAAGTCAGGCTTCAGCGGCACACCGACGAACTCCAGATGCGCCAGCTTCGCCGACATCTGATACATGACGAAGCCCGGCACCGGCGCCAGCGCCTTTGCGCCGGGATTCGCGCACGCCATCGAAATCATGCTGATGATCTCGTCCGAGCCGTTGCCGAGCAGCACGTCACAAGAGGCGGGTACCTTCATCACGCGCTTGATCTTCTCGATCAGCGCTTCCGGACGCGGCGCCGGATAGCGGTTCAGCGCGACGCCAGCCAGGTGCTCGCCGAGGTGCGCTGCCAGCACCGGCGGCAACGGGAACGGATTTTCCATTGCGTCCAGCTTGATGAAGCCGGTGGCGTCGGGCACGGGATAGCTCGTCATCGCGAGCACGTCGCGGCGAATGATGTCTTGTGGTGTCGTCATGATGGGGTGGGCCGGCGCGCACGGCGCGTCAGCCTGACACGGGCGGCGTGTGCGCCGCCCTGGTTGGCCAGTGTTCTTGTTGTGTTACCCGCGGGTATTGCGCTCAGCCGTTATGTCGCATCCGGTATTCGGCGCTGCGTGCGTGAGCCTGGAGGCCTTCGCCGTACGCCAGTTCAGCCGCGATCTCGCCCAAAGTCTGCGCGCCCTCCGCGCTGACCTCGATGACGCTCGACCGCTTGAAGAAATCATAGACGCCGAGCGGCGACGAGAACCGTGCGGTACGAGACGTAGGCAGCACGTGATTCGGCCCCGCGCAGTAGTCGCCGAGGCTTTCGCTGGTGTAGCGGCCAAGGAAGATCGCGCCGGCGTGGCGGATCAGCTTGCCCCATTGGTGCGGCTCCAGCGCGGAGATTTCCAGGTGCTCCGGTGCGATCTCGTTGGCGATCGCGCAGGCCTCGGCCATGTCGCGGACCTTGATCAGCGCGCCGCGACCTTCGAGCGATGCACGGATCACGTCCTGACGCGGCATCGTCGGCAGGAGTTCGTCGATGGCTTCTTTCACGCGGGCGATGAAGGCGTCGTCCGGGCAGAGCAGGATCGACTGTGCGAGTTCGTCGTGCTCAGCCTGCGAGAACAGGTCCATGGCGACCCAGCGCGGATCCGTGGTGCCGTCGCACAGCACGAGGATTTCCGACGGGCCAGCGATCATGTCGATGCCAACCGTGCCGAACACGCGACGCTTCGCCGAAGCGACATACGCGTTGCCCGGACCGCAGATCTTGTCGACGGCCGGCACGGTTTCCGTGCCGTACGCGAGCGCGGCCACGGCCTGCGCGCCGCCGATCGTGAACACGCGATCGACGCCGCCCAGAAGCGCCGCCGCCAGCACCAGCGGATTCTTCACGCCGTCCGGCGTCGGCACGACCATGACGATTTCGCGCACGCCGGCGACGCGCGCCGGAATCGCATTCATCAGCACCGACGACGGATACGCTGCCTTGCCGCCCGGCACGTAGATACCCGCGCGATCGAGCGGCGTGACCTTCTGGCCGAGCACGGTGCCGTCGGCTTCCGTGTACTGCCAGCTATGGCTGCCGCATTCGATCTTCTGCTTCTCGTGATACCCGCGCACCCGTGCGGCCGCCGCTTCGAGCGCCGCGCGACGCTTCGGTTCGAGGCCTTCGAGCGCGGCTTCGAGTTCCGACATCGGCAGTTCCAGCGCCTCGACGCTCTTCGCATCGAGCCGGTCGAAGCGGTTCGTGTAGTCGAGCACGGCGGCGTCGCCGCGCGACTTCACGTCGGCCAGAATCTGCGCGACCGAGCGCTCGATCGCTTCGTCCTCGCTCGCCTCGAACGCGAGCACCGCGTGCAGCGCCTTCCGGAAATCGGCGGCGCTGGAATCGAGTTTGCGAATCTTGATAGACATACGGGTATCCGTTTCGGTAAAGCGCGCGTGCTGCTGTGCGGGTTCTTCAGGTACTGCGGGATGCTGCTGCGCGTAGTGTTGCGTTACTTCGGTGACTTCACTGATGTCAGGCGGCCGCGTTGTGGCTTTGCGACGCACGTTCGAACGCATCGAGAATCGGCCGTAGCGCCGCGCGCTTCAACTTCAGCGCCGCCTGATTCACGACGAGGCGCGACGAGATCTGCATGATCTCTTCGACTTCGACCAGATTGTTCGCGCGCAACGTGCCACCCGAACTGACCAGGTCGACGATCGCATCGGCAAGGCCTACGAGCGGCGCAAGTTCCATCGATCCATACAGCTTGATCAGGTCGACGTGCACACCCTTCGCAGCGAAATGCTCGCGCGCGGTTTCCACATATTTCGTTGCGACACGCAGCCGCGCGCCCTGGCGCACGGCGGTTGCGTAATCGAAGCCGCTCTTCACCGCCACCGACATCCGGCAACGCGCGATATCGAGATCGATCGGCTGGTACAGGCCACTGCCGCCGTGTTCGAGCAGCACGTCCTTGCCGGCCACGCCGAAATCGGCCGCGCCGTATTCGACGTACGTCGGCACATCGGTGGCACGCACGATGATCACGCGCACGTTCGGGTCGTTGGTCGGCAGGATCAGCTTGCGCGACGTTTCGGGATCCTCGGTGACCTCGATGCCCGCTGCGGCGAGCAGCGGCACGGTTTCTTCGAAGATACGCCCTTTCGACAACGCGAGCGTGAGCGGCGCATTCACCGCCGGCGACGACGACGTCTGCGGCACTGAACTCATGCCTGGCTCCCGCTGATACGGCTCACCTTCGCGCCGACGGCCGTCAGCTTCGTTTCCATCCGGTCGTAGCCGCGATCCAGGTGATAGATACGGTCGATCAGCGTTTCACCTTCTGCACGCAAACCCGCGATCACGAGACTCGCCGACGCGCGCAGATCGGTCGCCATCACCTTCGCGCCCGACAGTTCGCCAACCCCATTCACCAGCGCCGTGTTGCCGTCGATCGTGATGTTCGCGCCGAGGCGGTTCAGCTCCTGCACGTGCATGAAGCGGTTTTCGAAGATCGTTTCGACGACCTGCGACGTGCCGTTCGCAATCGTGTTGAGCGCCATGAACTGCGCCTGCATGTCGGTCGGGAACGCCGGATATTCCGACGTGCGCACGCTCGCGGCATGCGGACGCTGGCTCATCTTCACGCGCATCCAATCCTCGCCTTCCTCGATCGTGACGCCCGCTTCGCGCAGCTTTTCCGTCACGGCTTCGAGAATCAGCGGACGCACATGACGCAGCACCACATCGCCACCCGCCGCTGCGACCGCGCACAGGAACGTGCCCGCTTCGATGCGATCCGGAATGACGGTGTGCTTCGCGCCGTGCAGCTTGTCGACGCCCTGAATCACCAGACGGTCCGTGCCGATGCCTTCGATCTGCGCGCCCATCGCTACCAGCAGTTGCGCCAGATCGCCGACTTCCGGTTCACGCGCCGCGTTCTCGATCACCGTTTCGCCTTCGGCGAGCACCGCTGCCATCAGCAGGTTTTCCGTGCCGGTGACGGTAATCATGTCGGTGATGATGCGTGCGCCCTTCAGACGCTTCGCGCGCGCTTCGATGAAGCCGTGCTCGATGTTGATCTCGGCGCCCATCGCCTGCAGACCCTTGATGTGCTGATCAACCGGACGCGCGCCGATCGCGCAGCCGCCCGGCAGCGACACCTTCGCTTCGCCGAAACGCGCGAGCAGCGGACCGAGCACGAGGATCGACGCACGCATCGTCTTCACGAGCTCGTACGGCGCGACGAGGTTGTTCACATTCGATGCGTCGAGCGCGACGCGGCCGCCGCTTTCTTCGGTACGCATGCCCATCTGGCGCAGCAGCTTCAACATCGTGCGCACGTCCTGCAGGTCGGGCACGTTGTCGAGATGAACCGGATCGGCGCTCAGCAAACCCGCGCACAAAATCGGCAATGCAGCGTTCTTTGCACCTGAGACAACGATCTCACCCGCGAGCCGCTGGCCCCCAACGATAACGAGTTTGTCCATGCCTGTCTGTTCCTGATCTGCCCGGCTCTGCGCCGGAACTGCCTGGTTGATGATGGCGGCGCCGCTACCGGCGCTGCGTGTTTCTTGAGTAATTCGCACTGACTTTCCAGATTACGCGTTTTGCCATTCGGCGGGCGTCAGCGTTTTCATGCTGAGCGCGTGAATTTCCTGTTTCATGCGATCGCCGAGCGCCGCATAAACGAGTTGATGGCGCTGAATCAGACGCTTGCCTTCGAAGCTGGGCGAAACGATCGTCGCAAAGAAATGCTGACCATCGCCTTCCACTTCGAGATGCTCGCAGGCGAGCCCGTTGGCGATGTAGTCCTTGACCTGTTCGGGAGTCGGTAACATGGAATGCTCCTCGTCAGTGGCGCAGCTTGTAGCCGGTTGCGAGCATGCGCAACGCCAGCACGGCCAGCACCACAAAGAAACCGCTGACAATCGCAAGGCTCACGAGCGGATCGATATCCGACATCCCGAAGAAACCGTAGCGAAAGCCGTCGATCATGTAGAAAAAAGGATTCAGCCGCGATACTTCGCGCCACACCGGCGGCAGCGTGTGCGTCGAGTAAAACACGCCCGAGAGGAACGTGAGCGGCGTGATCAGGAAATTCTGAAACGTCGCGAGCTGGTCGAATTTCTCGGCCCAGATGCCGGCGATGAGGCCCAGCGTGCCGAGAATCAGCGCGCCCAGCAGCGCGAACGCGACGATGTAGAACGGCGCAACAAAGCTGACAGGAATGAAGCAGACCGTCACGATGAACACGCCGAAGCCGACCGCGAGCCCGCGCACGAGCGCGGCCAGCACATAGGCCCCGAACATCTCGCCATGCGACAACGGCGGCAGCAGCACGAACACCAGGTTGCCGGTGATCTTCGACTGGATCAGCGAAGACGAACTGTTCGCGAATGCGTTCTGCAACACGCTCATCATCACGAGACCCGGAATCAGGAAGCTCGTATAGCCGACACCCGGATAGACCTGCACGTGATCGCGCAGCGCGTGACCGAAGATCGTCAGATACAGCAGCGCGGTCACGACCGGTGCGAGCACGGTCTGGAACGACACCTTCCAGAAACGCAGGATTTCCTTGTAGAACAGCGTACCGAATCCACTATAGCCCCTCATGCCAGCCCCTCGATCACTTCCGTACCGTTCATCACCTGAACAAATACGTCTTCGAGATCGGCTTTGCGGACCTCGATTTCTTCGAATGTGCAACCCGCCGTGCGACACTGCGCAAGAATCCGCTCGACGTCGTCATAGCTCGCGAGTCGCAGCAGATGCTGACGTCCCTGCACGTTGTGCGGATCGACTTCGAGCGACCGGAGGTCAGCCGGCAACGCGCCCTGCGCAAAACGCACGAACAGCTGCAAACCAGCGAAGCGCTGCAACAGCGTACTCGTGCGTTCGAGCGCGACGACTTCACCGCGACGCAGCATTGCAATGCGGTCGCACAGCGATTCGGCTTCTTCCAGATAGTGCGTGGTCAGGACGATCGTGTGACCTTCGCGGTTCAGGCGCGAGATGAACTTCCACAGCGTCTGGCGCAGTTCGACGTCGACGCCGGCGGTCGGTTCGTCGAGCACGATCACGGGCGGCCGGTGCACCAGCGCCTGCGCGACCAGCACGCGACGCTTCATCCCGCCGGACAGCGCGCGCATGTTGGCGTCAGCTTTCTCGGTGAGATCGAGGTTGTGCATCACTTCGTCGATCCACGCATCGTTGTTGCGCAGACCGAAGTAGCCGGACTGGATGCGCAGCGTCTCGCGCACGGTAAAGAACGGATCGAACACGAGTTCCTGCGGCACCACACCGAGCGCGCGGCGCGCTTCGCGGAAGTCGTCGACCACGTCGTGGCCGCGCACCGCGATGTTGCCTTCGTCGGCACGGGCGAGGCCGGCCAGGATGCTGATGAGCGTCGTCTTGCCCGCGCCGTTCGGACCGAGCAGCCCGAAAAACTCACCTTCTTCGACTGTGAAGTTGACGCCCTTGAGCGCCTGCAGATCCTTGTAGCGTTTCTTGACGTTACGAATTTCTATGGCTGGCATGACTGTGCGCCGCTTGAGTAACGGCGCCGTATAGGTGCTTACGGATGCGGGGAGATGCGGAATTGGGGCCGGGTGAAAGCCCCAAAAAACGTTTGATTATAGGGCAAAGTCGGGTGGACCAACCTGGCCCTGCAGAGGCAGAAGGGACGCGTGGAGCGTCAATGTCGCGCCGACAGGAGGGTATCGACGCCGTAAGCTTGCGCGAGACTGGCGAGACCAGCCGGCAGATTGATGATATCGAGCGACGCGCCACGGGCGCTTGCCGCACGCTGCCACGCGAGCAGCACGGCCAGCGCGGACGAGTCGAACTGCGCGAGTGGTGCGCAGTCGACACCCGTCGCACCGCCGGCGATGCGCGCCAGACCCGCCTCGAGCGCGGCGTTCGCACTCGCGTGGGTCAGCGTCGTGCCGGTTTCGAAGCGGCTCGCCGTAGTACGGTTTGCCGCGTTGCTCACCGTGTCGTTCACGACGCCTTGCCCGCAGCCAGTTGCTCGTTACGTTGCGTGAGGAACTGGATCAGGCCATCCACGCCGTGCTGCTGGATCTGCTCGTTGAACTGCTGCTGGTACGCCTGGATCAGCCACGCACCGAGCACGTTGATGTCATACACGCGCCAGCCTTGCGGCGTCTTGTACAGACGGTAGTCGAGTTCGATCGGGTTGCCGTTGTTCATCACGACCGAGCGCACCACGACGTCGGTATCGTCCGGATTCGCGCGGAACGGCTTGTACTGGATCTGCTGGTCCTTCACCTGTGCAAGCGCGCCCGAATACGTGCGGATCAGCAGCATCTTGAACTGCTCGACGACCTGAGCCTGCTGCTCGGGCGTGGCGGTGCGCCAGTTGCGGCCCATCGCGAGCTGCGTCGTGCGGCGGAAGTCGGTGTACGGCAGGATCTTTTCGTTGACGAGCTTCGTGATGTGGCTGATGTCGCCAGCCTGAATCGACTTGTCACTGCGTACGGCGCTGATGACCTGGTCGGTCACGGTCTTGATCATGCCGTCCGGCGAGCTGCTATCGACAGCTTGCGCAAATGCGCCCGTACTGAACGAAAAGAATGCAGCAAACAACGGAATCAGAAAGATTTTTTTCATTTCAAGCCCTGCGTTAAAAATTACGACAACCTTTTGAGCCCACGATAGCACGCGAGTTCATCCGCAATCCATCGCGAAACTGCGAGAGTCGTTTCCAGGTGTTACGGGACTCGACTCTTGCGACTCAGCGCAACTTGAACGACGGGAAGTTGAACTTCGGCGGCACGATCTGGCCGGCCGGCACCTGGGTTTCCTGACCGCCCTGACCCTGAGGCTGCTCTTCGCCTTCCGTGCCGGAGGCAGGCGTCGGCGATGCTGCGTTCGGCGCAAGGCCGTTGAGCGCCGCGCCGCCCGCCGGCGCCGGCGTCCCAGCGGCTGTTGCGCCACTGGCGGGCGCGGGCGCTGGACCTGCTGCGGGCGCTTTCGCGGCGCCTGCCGCACCTTCTTCGACATCTTCGTACTTGGGCAGCGGCGCGCCATCGCCGTAATCCGGCAAGCCCGCGCCTGCCGCTGACGAGCCGTCAGAGATCAGATACCGGCGGCGTTGCAGGTATGCGTTACGCACGAACGAGTACTTGTCGAGCGCGGCGTTGTCGAGCACGTCGCTGGCGCCAAGCAGATTGGCCCGCGTGCTGACAATGTTCAGACCGTACAGCGCCCAGCTCAGGCCATCCGGATGAATGTACGACAGCGGATTCACATAGTAATTACCGACTGAACCGACCGCGTCACGCACGGTGCTCGGACCGAATAGCGGCAGCACGAGATACGGGCCAGGCGGCACACCGTAGTGCCCCATTGTCAGGCCGAGATCCTGGTTGTGCTTCGGCAGGTTCGCGAGCGTCGCGACGTCGAACAGACCACCAACACCGAAAATGGTATTGATCACGATCCGCATGACGTCTTCGACGCCATCGGTGATCTTCAGCTGAAGGAAGTTATTCGCGGCGGTGTACACATCGCCAATATTCGAGAAGAAGTTGGTCACGCTGTCACGCACGGGTTGCGGCGTGATGTACACGTAGCCCTGCGCCACCGGCTTCAGCGCGTACTGATCGACCTTGTCGTTGAAGGTGAAAATCGTACGGTTGAAACCTTCCAGCGGGTCTTCCTTCGTCGGCGTCTGGACAGTTGCGCATCCCGCCAGCGTCGCAGCCGTCAGCGCAAGCGTGATGGTGCGCGCACGCATGGTCTTCATTTTTATTCTCCTTATTGGCCTGCCGCGCCAGAGGCGGGCAATGTCGGTGCCGATGCGGATGCGGGCGCAATGGCCGGCGCCACGGGCATCGCAGGTGCGGGCGCTGCAGAAGCCGCGCCTGCTGACGAACCGGCCTTCGAAGCCCCCGAGTCCGCCGCCTTGCTATACAGGAACTGTCCGATCAGGTTTTCCAGCACGATCGCCGACTGCGTCATCGAAATCGTGTCGCCGGCTTTCAGCATTTCGCTGTCGCCGCCCGGTTCGAGCCCGATGTACTGCTCACCGAGCAGGCCCGACGTCAGGATCTTCGCGGAGCTGTCCTTCGGAAACTGGTACTGCCTGTCGATATCGATTGTGACGACCGCCTGATACGCGTTGCTGTCGAAGCCGATCGATGCGACCCGGCCAACCGATACGCCCGCGCTCTTCACCGGCGCGCGCGGCTTCAGGCCGCCGATATTGTCGAACTTGAGCTTGAGCGGGTACGTCGCCTGAAACGACAGCGAGCTCATGTTGCCGGCCTTCAGCGCGAGAAACAGCAGCGCCACGAAACCCAGCACCACGAACAGGCCGACCCAAAAGTCGAGAGCAGTTTTTTTCATCGTCATCCCAAAGAGAATCCGCCGCCGGGTGACGCATCCGTGCGGCGCGACGAACGCGCGCCGCCTCGCGGATGCGACCCGCGCGGTCTTAGCTGAACATCAGTGCGGTCAGCAGGAAATCGAGGCCGAGTACGGCGAGCGACCCGTACACGACCGTTTTCGTGGTCGCGCGGGAGACGCCTTCCGGAGTGGGCTGTGCTTCGTAGCCCTGGAACAGCGCGATGAACGTCACCGCGAAGCCGAACACGATACTCTTGATCACGCCATTGCCGACGTCACGCCAGACGTCGACGCCACCCTGCATCTGCGACCAGAATGCGCCGGCGTCGACACCGATCATCAGCACGCCCACCACATACCCGCCGATCACGCCGACCGCGCTGAAAATCGCAGCGAGGATCGGCATCGAGATGATGCCCGCCCACATGCGCGGCGCGATGACGACCTTGAGCGGATCCACGCCCATCATCTCCATCGCGGTGAGTTGCTCACCCGCCTTCATCAGGCCGATCTCGGCGGTCAGCGACGTGCCCGCGCGACCCGCAAACAGCAGCGCGCTCACCACCGGCCCGAGTTCACGCACGAGCGACAGCGCGACGAGCAGCCCGAGCGCCTGCTCGGAACCATAGCGATTGAGCGTGTAATACCCCTGCAGCCCGAGCACGAAGCCGACGAAGAGCCCCGACACGGCAATGATCACGAGCGAATAATTACCGACGAAGTGGACCTGCTTCGTGACAAGCCGCGGCCGGCGCAGCAGCGGGAAGAATTCGAGCACGAGACGAATGAACATCCGCGTCGCATAGCCGGCGGTACCAAGGCCGCCGAGCACCGAGCGTCCAACCGTGCTGATCATGACTGACCTCCGCCGATGCCGAAGTCCGCCGCCAGCGGCGCTTTGCTCGGGTAATGGAATTTGAACGGGCCATCGGGCGCGCCGTCGATAAACTGGCGAACGGTCGGATCGGTCGACGCGCGCAGTTCGTCCGGCGTGCCTTCGGCGTGAACACCGCCGTTGGCGAGAAAGTAGACGTAATCGGCGATGGCAAACGATTCGGGCACGTCGTGCGTCACCAGGATCGACGTTGCGCCGAGCGCGCTGTTCAGCGCGCGGATCAGATTGGCGGTAATGCCGAGCGAGATCGGATCGAGACCGGCGAACGGTTCGTCGTACATCATCAGTTCGGGATCGAGCGCGATGGCGCGTGCGAGCGCGACGCGGCGCGCCATACCACCGGAAATCTCCGACGGCGCGAGATCGCGGGCGCCACGCAGGCCGACCGCATTGAGCTTCATCAGCACGAGGTCGCGGATCAGTTCTTCGGGCAGATCGGTGTGTTCGCGCAGCGCGAAGGCGACGTTTTCGAACACCGACATATCGGTGAAGAGCGCGCCGAACTGGAACAGCATGCCCATCTTGCGGCGCAGTGCGTACAGGCCTTCGCGCGTTTGCGCGCCGACGTCCTGGCCGTGGAACAGCACCTGGCCGCGGTTCGCGCGCACAAGGCCGCCGATCAGGCGCAGCACGGTGGTCTTGCCGCAACCCGAGCCGCCCATGACCGCGACCACCTGACCGCGCTGAAAGCGCAGGTTCAGGCCGGACAGGACGAGCCGGTCGCCATAGCCAAAGGCGACGTCGCGGAGCTCGAGAAGGGTCTCGGAAGAGGAAGGCACGAAACTGACAGTCCTTTTTGCGGTACGCGGAAGGCCGGATTATAGGGCCATCGTGAAAAAGCTGCCGTGACGTGCCCTGTCCCCCTTAAGGGTATCCCCCAATTATTGCAGAAACGCGTGTTGCAGTGCAGAAACCGCCGCGGCCGGATCGGCGGCGTCGGTGACGGCGCGGACCACGGCGGCGCAACCGACGCCCGTCGCCAGCACGTCCGGCAGCACCTGCCCGTCGATGCCGCCAATCGCGACCAGCGGCACGACGCCGTCCAGCAGCCTGACGTAGCGGGCCAGCCGGGCGAGGCCTTGCGGTGCGGTCGGCAGCGTTTTGGTCGTCGTCGGGAACACGGCGCCGAGCGCGAGATAGCTCGGACGGAAATGCAACGCGATGAGCATTTCGTAGTAGCCGTGCGTCGACAGACCGACGCGGATACCCGCGGCAGCGAGTTTGTGGAGGCCGGCGGCGTGGACGTCTTCCTGGCCGAGGTGCACGCCGTACGCGCCGGCTTCGAGCGCGGCCTGCCAGTGATCGTTGATGAAAACCTGCGCGTCGTGCTTTCGGCCCGCCGCGACGCTGCGTTCGATTTCGCCTTTCAGGGCGGCATCGGCGGTCTTGTGACGCAACTGAACCGTCTTCACGCCGAAATCCAGCACGCGCTCGACCCATTCGGCCGTCGGCAAAACCGGATACAGACCAAGCCGGTCCGGACAGCGCGGGAACGGCTGTGCGGGCGCTTCCGGCAAGCCCAGAACACGAGGGAAGCGCGTCAGCTCGACCGGCCAGGCATCGGCGCTGGCGGCTTCGTCGCCGTCGCGCCACGCCATGGCGAGCACCAGCGCGTTATGCGGCTCGAACCCACAGTCGAGGAACGCGGCCAGCGCGGCGATCCAGTCTTCCGAAAGATGGCCTTCGAGCGGATAGCGCTCGCCGCCGAGATGCAGCGTGGCGTTGTTGTCGGACGCCTCGATGACGCCGGCGCCCTTCACCAGCCATTTCGCCACATGCTCGCCGTGGTGCTGCAGATCGGCGACGATGATCAGGTCGCCGCCGTTCGGCTCGTCGGGCGCAGTCAGGCAGAGGCGCCACGGCGCGTGCGTCGGCGGCCAGTCGCCGAGACGGGCGCGGATGCGCTCGGCCGCTTCGGTGAGCTCGTCGGCCGGCGGCCAGAAGAGCTCGCGGCCCGGGTCGCGCCCCGCCAGCGTCAGCGTCCGCGTCATGCGGCGCTCCCATCCTGATGCCAGAACGGCATGCCGACGACCGGCGTGCTCGCGTGCGCGGTCTCACGTTCGGCCATCGGACCCGCAACATACGCGCTGCGTCCGGCCTCGACGCCCAGCGCGAACGCGCGCGCCATCGCTTCGGGGTGCGTCGCCTGCGATACCGCCGTGTTGAGCAGCACGCCGTCAAAGCCCCACTCCATCACCTGGCACGCATGCGACGGCACGCCGAGCCCGGCGTCGACGATCAGCGGCACGTCCGGCAGCCGTTCGCGCAGCACGCGCAGGCCGTACGGATTCACGACGCCCTTGCCGGTGCCGATCGGCGCGCCCCAGGGCATCAGCGCTTCGCAGCCGGCATCCAGCAGACGCCGGCCGATCACGAGGTCTTCCGTGCAATACGGCAGCACCTTGAAGCCATCTTTGACGAGTTGCGCGGCTGCTTCGATCAGGCCGACCGGATCGGGCTGCAGCGTGTAATCGTCGCCGATCAGTTCAAGCTTGATCCAGTCGGTTTCGAAGATTTCGCGCGCCATGTGCGCAGTCGTGACCGCCTCGCTGACGGTCTGGCAGCCGGCCGTGTTCGGCAGTAGCGGCACGCCGTGGCGTTTGAGCAGATCGAAGAAACCCGTTTCCGCGCCGCCTTCGTTCATCTGCCGGCGCAGCGCGACGGTGACCATGCCGGGCCGGGCGGCGTCGATCGAATCGGACAGCGACTGCAGCGAGGGATAACGCGACGTGCCAAGCAGCACGCGGCTCGCGAAGGTCTGGCCGTAGAGCGTGAGCGCGTCGGCGGGCGCGGAGGCGAGGGAAAGGGAAGTCATGTTGGAATCCTTGCGTCTGGCAATGTGCGCTGAGCGGTGGCGGCTCTGGCGGCGGGATCAGCCGCCCGCGACGGGTTGCACGACGTCGAGCCTGTCGCCGGGCTGCAATGCGCGGGCCGCGTGCTGGGTCCGCGCGACGAAATCACCGTTCAGCGCGACGGCAAACGGCGGGCGGGCGCCGAAGGCGGTCAGCGCGTCAGCGACCGTCGCGCCTTCGGGCAGCGAGAGCGGCCTCTGGTTGATGTGTATATCCATGATGTTCAGGTTCAATCGATGGCAGCGCGGCTTCGATCAGGCCAGCGCCTGCCGGGTATCCAGGTGAAAAAGATCGGTCCAGCGCGCATCGCGCCGCCAGTCCTCGAAAGCGTCGGTATCGGCGACGCGTCCGTCGAGCAGCGCGCCGGCGAGACGCACGGCCTCTTCAGCGACTTCGGGCGCGATCATGTAGCCATGCCGGTACAGCCCGTTCACGCGCAGCAGGGTGGCACCGTCCCAGACGAGCGCCGGACGGTGATCCGGCAAAGTCGGCCGGCATTGCGAATTCAGCTCGAGAATGCGCGCCTCGCCGAAACCCGGATGCACCGAAAACGCCGCGCTCAGTAACTCCAGCGCCGAGCGCACGGTGACCGGCGACATATCCTCACCTTCGATTTCCGTCGCGCCGATCACGTACAGGTCGTTCTGCTTCGGCGCGATATACAGCGGGTAACGCGGATGCAGCAAGCGCACCGGCCGCGTGAGCGCGATGCCCGGCGCGTGAACGCGCGCCACTTCGCCCCGAATGCCACGCAGCGTCGGCCATGCTGGCTTCGCGCCAAGCCCGCGGCAATCGATCGTCACGCGCGCGGCCGGAAATGCGTGATCGTCGACGGGCGTGTTCCAGTGCGTTTGGACGCCGCGTTCTGCCAGCCCGGCCGCCAGCGCGGCGAGCACCTGGCGGTTGTCGAGCTGGCCCTCATGGGGCAACAACCAGCCCTGCGTAAAGCGGCCGGCCAGCGCGGGCTCGGCGGCGCCGACCTGCGCGCCCGACAGCTTCAGAAATCCGCCCTCCACCATTTCCGCGGGCGCATTCGCGCGCACCCGACGTTCGAACAGCGGCGCTTCATTGCGATCCGAGTGATGCCAGACGACGAGCGTGCCATTGCGCTGGAAAAACACCGGCTCCGGCAACTCGGCCAGCAAACGCGGCCACCTTTCCAGCGACGCCTCGCCCAGCCTGGTAATCAGCAGTTCGGCGCTGGCGGCTTCGGCGAGCGGCGCGAGCATCGCGGCCGCCACCCACGCGGCAGCCTGCGTGCCCGCCGCGTCGCCGCGCTCGTACAGCGCGACGCGATGCCCGGCGCCAGCCAGCCGCCACGCAACGAGGCGTCCGCACAAGCCGCCGCCGATCACGGCAAAATCGGGTTGTTGAGCGCGGGCATTCATCGCCACGCTCCCGGCGCGCACGAAGCGTTGCCAGTAACGGTGACGTACATGAAGCTAAAAACTGAAGAATAAGCGGTCATCGAATCCTTTCCGTACGGCAGAAAGCGCACGTACCCAAGGACGAAACCGGCGGGCGAGGCCGGCCGGGCGTAAAGCGCATCCAGTGACGGACGGCGCCCGGCGGGGAATGGAAGAAGTGGAAACTTCCGGAAACTTCCCGCGCCGGTATTACCCGGATCGGGTGCGAAGGGTCTCTCTCAGCCTCGCCACAACTCCATGGAAAGCCCATGCAGCCCGCACGCGAAGCACCCCTGTTTCGTCAAAAGTCATTAGACCATAAAAGGCGCGGCAGCCGCAAACCGGCCGGATGGCCAGTGTCCGGGGCAAATCAATACGGCCACGGGCGGTGGTCTGGCACAATGGCGCGTCAACGGGGATGCGCGGCGCGTCACGACACGCCGCGCCTTCGATCATTTAAGTTCAGGTTAAGCCTGGGTCAGGACAATCCGGCCCGAGAGCGAACGTGCGCGACGGCGTCACTGGACGTGCCCGTGCGTAGCGCCACTCCGTTTTAAAGGACGCTTATGACTGAAAAACCAACGGGCTCCGCGGATACCGATATCACCGCATGGGGTCTCATCAAGCCATACTGGGTGTCCGAGGACCGATGGCGCGCGCGAGGACTCCTCGCGATCGTGATCGCGATGAACATGACAATGGTCGCGGCCAACGTCTGGTTCAACAGCTGGCAGCGCACCTTCTTCGATGCGATCCAGCAATACAACTTCCCCGTCTTCAAATATTCGCTGCTGCAGTTCACCGTCATCGCGATGGCGCTGATCCTGCTCGGGTCGTACCGCACGTACTTCCGGCAGATGCTCGAGTTCCGCTGGCGACAGTGGCTCACCACGAAGTATCTGCACGACTGGCTCGGCGATCGCGCCTACTACCGCATCGAGCGCGACAGCCTCGCGGACAACCCCGACCAGCGGGTGTCCGTCGACCTGCAGGCGCTCGCGAGCGCGACGCTCAATCTGGCGCTTGGCCTGCTGTCGACCACCGTCACGCTGTTCTCGTTCATCGTGATCCTGTGGAACCTGTCCGGCGCGCTGGCGTTTCATCTGTTCGGTGTCGCGTTCAACATTCCTGGCTATATGGTGTGGGCGGCGCTCGTCTACGCGGCGCTCGGCTCGTACGTGACGCACAAGGTCAACCATCCGCTGGTATCGATCAACTATCAGCAACAGCGCGTCGAGGCTGACTTCCGTTTCTCGCTGATCCGCATCCGCGAAAACGCCGACCAGATCGCGCTATATCAGGGCGAGCCCGCCGAAGAACGCGCGCTGAAGGGCGTATTCGGACACATCCGCGATAACTGGCGTCTCGTCATGCGTTTCACGCGGCGCTTCAATATCGTCGTGATCAGCTACTCGCAGCTGGCGGTCGTGTTTCCCTATATCGCGGCTGCACCGAAGTACTTTTCGAAGAGCATCACGTTCGGTATGTACCAGCAGGTGACGGGCGCGTTCGGCACCGTCAGCGATTCGTTTTCGTGGTTCATCAACAATTACGATTCGCTCGCCGAATGGCGCGCTACCGTGAACCGTCTGCGGGAATTCCACCGCGTAATGGGCGACCAGCATCTGCGCGAATCCGTTTCGGGTGGCACGTTTCACGGTGGCATCAACGTGCGCATGACGGACACGAAGACGCTCGCGGTCGACGATCTGCTTCTGCAGCATCCGGATGGCACGCCGCTGTCGAATATCGGCTCGTTCAACATTGCGCCGAGATCGCGCTGGCTCGTGCGTGGACCGTCGGGTTCCGGCAAGAGCACGCTGATGCGCACGCTGGCCGGCCTCTGGCCGTTCGGCGAAGGCACGATCGACGTGCCGGTCGGCGCAAAACTGATGTTCGTGCCGCAAAGCAGCTATCTGCCGATCGGCACGCTGAAGGCAGCGCTCGCCTACCCGTCCGACGAAAGCGTGTTCACCGATGAAGCCTGTCGCGAAGCGCTTACTGCCTGCAATCTGCCCGAACTCGCGGATCGTCTCGCCGAAGCGACGCACTGGGAACGCACGCTGTCGCCGGGTGAACAGCAGCGTCTGGCTGCCGCTCGCGTGCTGCTGCAAAAGCCCGACTACCTGTTCCTCGACGAAGCCACGAGCGCGCTCGATCCCGATAATGAGTCGGTGATCTACACGGTGCTCAACGAGCGTCTACCGGAGACGGCGATTGTGAGCGTCGCGCATCGCAAGACACTCGAGGCGTTCCACACCCAGACGTTGCTCGTCGAGCGCGCGCTGGAACGCGCGGCGGCATAACGGCGTCGTTCGATCGCGTCGTGCTGATCACCGGCGCCGGTTCGGGAATCGGCGCGGCGCCCGCACTCGCTGTCGCGTCCAGGCTCACGTCGAAGCTGGACTACGCCAGCGGCACGCTCGCCAGCGCGCTGTAACGCGCGCCGTGTCGGGCGAGCGTGCTGGAATACAGCACCAGAGATTCGAAATGCGCGGTGATCGGCGGTGGCGCTTGAGGCGTGCCGTCGATCGCGATCGCCTCCCGGTTGAAGCGGGCCAGTGTGATGTGCGGCCGGAACGTGCGCGCGTCGACGGGTAAATCGAGTTCCAGCATCAACGAGCGGATCCGCCAGTCGAGTGCAACGAACTCATCCGACATCTCCAGCGTCGCTACGGTCAAACGCGGACGGTTTGCGCTCGGCCAGTGTTCGATGTGGGTGACAGCGGCAGGCGTCATGGGTACGGCATTGGCCTTCAACGCTTCGGCCAGCGCCTCACCATGCTCGATAGAAAGTGCGCCGATGAACGTCACCGTCAGATGCAGCTGCTCATAAGGCACGCGACGTGCCGTCGAAACAAGCGGCACGGCAGCGAGCGCGTCGCGCGTCGCTACGTCCGGGGCGAGTGCGATGAAGCAGCGTTGCCAGCCTTCGGTCATGGGCGTGTTCCGTCGTCGTCGCGAGCAAGCAGGCAGCAAGCGGGGTTAGGCGCGCCTTCCACTCTACCCCGGCCCATCGCTGGATCACAGACGTAAAAAAGCCGGGTCACCCTGTCGGGCGCCCGGCTTTCCGTTACCGCTTTGTCGTCTCCACCTCTTCCTGCAAAAGCTGCATCGACGCGATGCCGCAGCATACCAGCCGCGCCGAAGTGGAACAAATTAACGCGGCAGTTCCGAATGCCCCATCAGGTACGCATCGACCGAACGCGCGCACTGACGGCCTTCGCGGATCGCCCACACCACCAGCGACTGCCCGCGACGCATATCGCCCGCCGTGAACACCTTGTCCACCGACGTGTAATACGCCTTGTCACCTTCGGTCGAAGCACGCACATTGCCGCGCGCATCCTTGTCGACGCCGAACGCTTCGAGCACGGGCGAAACCGGCGCCGTGAAGCCCATCGCGAGCAGCACGAGGTCGGCCTTCATTTCGAACTCGGAACCTGGCACTTCCTGCATCTTGCCGTCCTTCCATTCGACGCGCGCCGCGACCAGCTTCTCGACCTTGCCGTTCTTGCCTTCAAGACGTTTGGTCGCCACGGCCCAATCGCGCTCGCAGCCTTCGTCATGCGACGACGACGTGCGCAGCTTGACCGGCCAGTACGGCCACACGAGCGGCTTGTTCTCTTCTTCCGGCGGTTGCGGCAGCAGTTCGAACTGCGTGATGCTCTTCGCGCCATGACGGTTCGAGGTGCCGACACAGTCCGAGCCCGTATCGCCGCCGCCGATCACGACCACATGCTTGCCCTTTGCGAGCAGCTGATCGGCAACCTTGTCGCCAGCGTTGACCTTGTTCTGCTGCGGCAGGAAATCCATCGCGTAATGGATGCCTTCGAGCTCGCGTCCCGGCACCGGCAGATCGCGCGGCGTTTCCGAACCGCCAGCAATCACGACGGCGTCGAACTGTTCTTTCAGTTCGTCCGGCGTGATCGTGTCCTTCGCCGTGTTGCCGATGTACGCCGGCAGCGAATCCTTCTTGCCGACGAACACGTTCGCGCGGAACGTCACGCCTTCCGCTTCCATCTGGCGCATGCGGCGGTCGATCAGCCACTTTTCCAGCTTGAAGTCAGGAATGCCATAACGCAGCAGACCACCGATCCGATCGTTCTTTTCGAACACGGTGACATCGTGCCCCGCTCGCGCGAGTTGCTGCGCGGCGGCCAGACCGGCGGGGCCAGAACCGACGACGGCGACCTTCTTGCCCGTCTTGTGATTCGGCGGCTGCGGCGCGACCCAGCCTTCGGCCCACGCCTTGTCGATGATCGCGTGTTCGATCGACTTGATACCGACCGGATCGTCGTTGATACCGAGCGTGCACGCCGCTTCGCACGGCGCCGGGCAGATGCGGCCCGTGAACTCGGGGAAGTTGTTCGTCGAGTGCAAAACTTCGATCGCGCTCTTCCAGTCCTGATGGAACACCAGGTCGTTGAAGTCCGGGATGATGTTGTTCACCGGGCAGCCGCTGTTGCAGAACGGAATGCCGCAGTCCATGCAACGCGCGCCTTGAATCTTGGCTTCGTCGTCGGCGAGTGCCGCGACGAATTCCTTGTAGTGCTTCACACGCGTGAGCGGAGCTTCGTACGCCTCATGGCGGCGTTCGAACTCGAGAAAACCGGTTGCCTTGCCCATATGGTTCTCTTCTCTATCTTTATCAGGTGGGGTGATCCGCGCCCGCCGCTCTGAAGCGGCAGGCGCCTGTTTCTACTTTCGCTGGCTGTAGCGGGCCTTAGCTGGCTTTTTGCGCTGCGAAGATCAAGCGGCGAGTACTTCCTTCGCTGCCTTCTTCGCGCCCATCTCGCCGAGTGCGCGCTTGTATTCCATCGGGAATACCTTCACGAACTGACGTCGCGACGCGTCCCAGTTTTCGAGCAGCGCCTTCGCACGCGGCGAACCCGTGAACTGGAAGTGCCCCTCGATGAGCCCCTTGAGCAGCGCTTCGTCGGTCTGAGCGGTGTGCCACAGTGCGCGGTCGACCGTGCGTTCCTGTTCGGCCTGTTGCAGCACCGGTTCGAGCGCGACCATCGACTTGTTGCACTTGCCGGCGAACGTATTGTCCGGATCGAACACATACGCGATACCGCCCGACATACCCGCCGCAAAGTTGCGGCCCGTTTCGCCGAGCACGACGACCGTACCGCCCGTCATGTATTCACAGCCGTGGTCGCCGGTGCCTTCGACAACCGCCGTCGCGCCCGAGTTACGCACGCAGAAGCGCTCGCCCGCCACGCCGCGGAAGAACGATTCGCCTTCGATCGCGCCGTACATCACCGTATTGCCGCAGATGATGTTTTCTTCGGACTTGCCGCGGAAATCGTTCGTCGGACGGATGATGATGCGGCCGCCCGACAGACCCTTGCCGACGTAGTCGTTACCATCGCCGACGAGATCCAGCGTGATGCCCTTCGCGAGGAACGCGCCGAAGCTCTGACCGGCCGTGCCCTTCAGCTGGATGTGGATCGTGTCGTCAGGCAGGCCGTCGTGGCCGTACTTCTTCGCGATCGTGCCGGACAGCATCGCGCCGACCGTACGGTTCACGTTGCGCACGGGCTGGATGAACGAGACGTGCTCGCCCTTCTCGATCGCCGCCTTCGACTTCTCGATCAGCACGTGATCGAGCGCGCGGTCAAGGCCGTGGTCCTGCACATCGACGTGCTTGCGCGCCACTTCCGCCGAAACCTGCGGCTGGTAGAACACGCGAGAGAAGTCGAGACCCCTCGCCTTCCAGTGCTCGACGCCCTTCTTCATGTCGAGCAGTTCGGCGTGACCGATCAGGTCATCGAACTTGCGGATGCCCAGTTGCGCCATGATTTCGCGCGCTTCTTCAGCAACGAAGAAGAAGAAGTTGACGACGTGTTCCGGCTGGCCCTTGAACTTCGCACGCAGCACCGGATCCTGCGTCGCGACGCCGACCGGGCACGTGTTCAGGTGACACTTGCGCATCATGATGCAGCCCTCGACGACGAGCGGCGCCGTCGCGAAGCCGAATTCGTCGGCGCCGAGCAGCGCGCCGATCACGACATCGCGGCCGGTCTTCATCTGGCCGTCGGCCTGCACGCGGATACGGCCGCGCAGCTGGTTCAGCACCAGGGTTTGCTGCGTTTCAGCGAGACCGAGTTCCCACGGCGTGCCAGCGTGCTTGATCGACGACAGCGGCGAAGCGCCCGTGCCGCCATCATGGCCCGCGATCACGACGTGATCGGCCTTTGCTTTCGCGACACCCGCGGCAACCGTACCGACGCCCGATTCCGATACGAGCTTCACCGAGATGCTCGCTGCCGAATTCGCGTTCTTCAGATCGTGGATCAGCTGCGCCAGATCTTCGATCGAGTAGATGTCGTGGTGCGGCGGCGGCGAAATCAGGCCGACGCCCGGCACCGAGTAACGCAGCTTGCCGATGTACTCGGACACTTTGTGACCCGGCAGCTGGCCGCCTTCACCCGGCTTCGCGCCCTGCGCCATCTTGATCTGGATCTGGTCGGCCGAAGCGAGGTATTCCGCCGTCACGCCGAAACGGCCCGACGCCACCTGCTTGATCTTCGAGCGCAGCGAATCGCCATCCTTCAGCGGAATATCGACGATCACTTCGTCGCCGATCACCGACTTCATCGTGTCGCCGTTCCTGATCGGAATGCCGCGCAGTTCGTTGCGGTAACGGTTTTCGTCCTCGCCGCCTTCGCCGGTGTTCGACTTGCCCCCGATGCGGTTCATCGCAACTGCCAGCGTGGCGTGCGCTTCGGTCGAAATCGAGCCGAGCGACATCGCGCCCGTTGCAAAGCGCTTGACGATGTCTTTCGCCGATTCGACTTCGTCGAGCGGAATCGCCTTCGTCGGATCGAACTTGAACTCGAACAGGCCGCGGAACGTCATGTGACGCTTCGTCTGATCGTTGATCAGATGCGCGTATTCCTTGTACGTCTGATAAGAGTTGCTGCGCGCCGAGTGTTGCAGCTTCGCGATCGCGTCCGGCGTCCACATGTGTTCTTCACCGCGCACGCGGTACGCGTACTCGCCGCCCGCGTCGAGCATCGTCGCGAGCACCGGGCTGTCGCCGAATGCTTCGCGATGCAGGCGGATCGCCTCTTCAGCCACGTCGAAGAGACCAATGCCACCGACCTTCGACGACGTGCCGTGGAAGTACTTCAGCACCAGATCTTCAGCGAGGCCGACAGCCTCGAAAATCTGCGCACCGGTGTACGACATGTACGTCGAAATGCCCATCTTCGACATGACCTTCTGCAGGCCCTTGCCGACTGCCTTCGTGAAGTTGTAGATCGCCTTGTCCGCCGACAGGTCGCCCTTCAAACCCTGTGCGAGTTGCGCGAGCGTTTCCAGCGCGAGGTACGGGTGCACGGCTTCCGCGCCGTAGCCCGCGAGCAGCGCGAAGTGGTGCGTTTCACGCGCCGAACCGGTTTCGACGACGAGACCCGTGCTCGTACGCAAACCATGCTGCACGAGGTGCGTATGGATCGCGGCGGTAGCCAGCAGCGCCGGAATCGCGACGTTGTCGCGGTCGGTGCGGCGATCGGACACGATCAGCATGTTGTAGCCGGACTTCACGGCGTCGACTGCTTCCGCGCACAGCGACGCGAGACGCGCCTCGATGCCTTCCTTGCCCCATGCCACCGGATAGCAGATGTTCAGTTCATACGAACTGAACTTGCCGCCCGTGTACTGATCGATCGCGCGGATCTTCGCGATGTCGCGGAAGTCGAGCACCGGCTGCGACACTTCGAGACGCATCGGCGGGTTGATGTTGTTCGTGTCGAGCAGGTTCGGCTTCGGACCGACGAACGACACCAGCGACATCACCATGTTTTCGCGGATCGGATCGATCGGCGGGTTCGTGACCTGCGCGAACAGCTGCTTGAAGTAGTGATAGAGCGTCTTGTTCTTGTTGGACATGACGGCCAGCGGCGAGTCGTTGCCCATCGAGCCGACGGCTTCTTCACCGGCTTGCGCCATCGGCGCCATCAGGAACTTGAGGTCTTCCTGCGTGTAGCCGAACGCCTGCTGGCGATCCAGCAAGGCAGCAGGTTCGCGGCGTTCCGTGACGACGTCTTCGGCCTTCGGCTCGATTTCGTCGAGCTTGATGCGCACGGCGTCGATCCAGCTCTTGTACGGCTTCGCATTCGCGAGGTTGTCCTTCAGTTCCTTGTCGTCGATGATGCGGCCGTGTTCCATGTCGATCAGGAACATCTTGCCCGGCTGCAGACGCCACTTCTTGACGATCTTCGATTCAGGAATCGGCAGCACGCCGGCTTCCGACGCCATGATGACCAGGTCGTCGTCGGTGATGATGTAGCGCGCCGGACGCAGGCCGTTACGGTCGAGCGTCGCGCCGATCTGGCGGCCGTCGGTAAATGCGATTGCAGCGGGGCCGTCCCACGGCTCCATCATCGCGGCGTGGTATTCGTAGAACGCGCGGCGGTTGTCGTCCATCAACGTGTGCTGTTCCCACGCTTCCGGGATCATCATCATCATTGCGTGGACGAGCGGGTAGCCGGCCATCACGAGCAGTTCGAGACAGTTGTCGAACGAAGCCGTATCCGATTGACCCGGATAGATCAGCGGCCACAGTTTCGGCAGGTCGTCGCCGAGCACATGGCTCGCGATCGCGCCGGTACGGGCGTTCAGCCAGTTGACGTTGCCCTTCACCGTGTTGATTTCGCCGTTGTGAGCGATCATCCGGTACGGGTGCGCCAGTTCCCATGCCGGGAACGTGTTCGTCGAGAAGCGCTGGTGCACGAGCGCGAGCGCCGACACCGTGCGGTCGTCCTGCAGGTCGCGGTAATACACACCGACCTGGCCCGCCAGCAGCAGACCCTTGTACACCACCGTGCGCGCCGACATTGACGGCACGAAGTATTCCTTGCCGTGCTTGAGCTTGAGCGCCTGGATGCGGTGGCTCGCGGTCTTGCGGATCACGTACAGCTTCCGCTCCAGCGCGTCGGTCACCATGATGTCCTTGCCGCGGCCGATGAAGATCTGGCGGATCAGCGGCTCGCTCGCCTTGACGGTGGGCGAAATCGGCATCGTGTGGTCGACCGGCACATCGCGCCAGCCCAGCACGACCTGGCCTTCCGCCTTCACCGTACGTTCGAGTTCCTGTTCGCACGCGAGGCGCGACGCATGTTCCTTCGGCAGGAAAATCATGCCGACGCCGTATTCGCCTTCCGGCGGCAGCGTCACGCCCTGCTTTGCCATTTCCTCGCGATAGAAACCGTCCGGCACCTGAATCAGAATGCCCGCGCCGTCGCCCATCAGCGGATCGGCGCCGACGGCGCCCCGGTGATCGAGATTCTCGAGGATCTTCAGGCCTTGCTGGACGATCTCATGGCTTTTCTTGCCCTTGATGTGGGCGACGAAGCCGACGCCGCAGGCGTCATGTTCGTTTTGCGGGTCGTAGAGACCTTGCGCGGCGGGAACCGAAGACGTCGGTTGCAGGTGGTCGTTCATGGGGACACCGTCTGTAGGGGGCCGATCGGCCGTTTAACCATTTTTCTGTTGCCCGCGGTGTGCACTGCAACCGCGTGGCCGGTCGAGTTTCCAGAGTGGTGCACGCTCAGGAATCGCCGGAAATCGAAATATACGCGACGAATCAAAGGAATAGCAAATAAAACACGATGGTACGACCCCTATTATCAGATTGGTGCATTGCGATGCTTTTTTATTGGTGCCATATCATAAAGGTGCAAAAGAAAACGGCATGCGAAGATGCCGTCGGTTTTGCAGAGCATTGATCCGAAAGGCTTATTGCGTCTGCGGCGTTTCGCGGACCTTGCGTGGCCGACCTCGGGGCAACGGCGAAACACGTCGGTTAGCCGCGCGCGCCGCCCACTCGCGATAGGTCTCGCTGCCGAGCACCCAGCCCTTCAACGTGGCCTGTTGAAGCTGGTTCGTCTCGCGTTCATCGAGTGGTTGTTCACACAGTTCGCGATACGCACGCTGCCGTTCAAACGGCGTGTTGCCGAGTGACCAGTACAACGGGTGATCGGTGATGAGACTGTCGAGCGTCAGACCGATGTGATGCCGGTAGCTCGACCACCGATAGTCCTCTGGCGCGCTCACCAGCTGCATGCGTACCGGGCACATTTCCACGACGCGGCTCGCAAGCAGAAAGTATCGCTCGCCTTCGATGACGGTCGCGCGATAGCGGCCTTCCCACAGCGTGCCGCGTCGCGCGTAACGACGGTTGAAGTGCGCCACGTAGCGGCGACCGACTGCCTGCATCGCCTTCGGCAGACTCGACTCTTCCGAAGGTGTGACGAGCAGCTGCACCGCGCCCGGCATCAGGACGTACGCGTGTATCGCCAGGCGATGATCGCGCGACGCTGCCTTGAGGCAATCGATAAAGAGCTCGTAGTCCTGGTCGTCGACAAATGCGGGCTGCTGGTCGAGTCCGCGCAGGATCACGTGCTGCGGCTGGTCGGGGACATAAAGACGTGCTAGCCGTGCCATGCTGGATTATCCATTAGACGCGTTGGTGATTACCCGAGGGGTCCGTAAAGCCGCACAGGCGCGGGGTTCGGCGCAGCGCGGCTCAGGCAGAAACCGCGCGGCGCTTAGGGAGAAGCCTCTAACTGGCGCATATGGTTTGTTTGAAACGTTGTGGTCATAATGAGCGGGCTTTTTCAGGAGGAGCACAGATGAAATTAAAACAAGCCATAACGGGGATGGCTGCGCTTGCCTGCATCACAACAGCACATGCGCAATCGGCCGGCACTTTTTACGTCACAACGGGTTGGTTTCACCTCGCACCTCAAGACAGCAGTAATCCGCTTAAGGAGACAAGTATTGGTGGCCGTCCCGTCAGCATCGAAATTCCTAACACAGGCGCCAGCCTTAGCGACGCCGACACAGCAGGCTTCACCGCCGGTTACTTCGTCACCGACCACATCGCGACCGAACTGGTCATGGGCATTCCGCCCAAATTCGACCTGAACGGTACGGGACAGTTTGCAGGCTTCGGCAAACTCGGTGACGCGAAACAATGGAGCCCGACGCTGCTCTTCAAGTACTACTTCCGGGCGCCTGAGTCGAGGTTCCGTCCGTACCTCGGGCTCGGCGTGACCCGCACCTGGTTCACCAACGAGCAGATCACGAACGCCCAGTTCGAACAAACCGTGCTGCATGGTCCGACATCGGTTACTACGGATAGTTCGTGGGCACCTGTGTTCAATGCCGGCTTTACGTTCGCCATCGACCAGCACTGGTTCGCGGGCGTCTCGATCTCCTACGTGCCGCTGACCACCACCGCCAAGCTCAATACGGTGGCCAACACGCCAGTTGGCAAGCTCAACGTCACTTCGGAAACGAAAATCAAGCTGAACCCGATCGTTACGTACATCAACGTCGGCTACCGCTTCTAGGCTAAGCGTAGTCGAGATTTGGGGGCTTGAACAAGGAACGCCGTCACGATTTATACGTGACGGCGTTTTTTGTTTGCATGATCAACGGCCTGGCGTGCAGCCGCAGGGTTTGTAATTTTGACTGGCGCCGTGCAGTGTCGACCCGAATCCGCTTTCTGTTTATTCAGGAAATCGTCTGCGGGAAGGCGTTCCGCCGTTTGGCACCGAAGTTGCGTGGCATGGTATTTCCCGCACGAAGGAGCGGGTTTCTGCCAATCCACATCGAGGGAGCCACAATGAACGCACTACCGAATACGCGAGACGCCATTGGAGATTCGCTGAACTCGACGGGCCGCCGGGCGCGACGCATCGCGCGGCACGGTCGCCATGCTGCTGAAGACATTGCCACCGAACTACGCTTACTGATGTCGGAACTTGAAGAAACACTGGCCGAAGGCACGTCGGCGGATGCTGCGGCGCTACGCACGCAAATGCGCAAGAAGCTCGACGCGGCACGCGCCCGCCTCGACGGCACGCGCGAAGCCGTCCGCGAACGCGCCGAAGTCATGATGGCCGATGCCGACAACTACGTGCACGAGAACGCGTGGAAGACGATTGTGATCGTCGGCGCGATCGCGCTCATCGCGGGCGCGTTGCTCGGAAGGAGCAATAGCCGCTAGAACCAGGCTGAGTCGCTGGGCCCGCGGCCTGGCAGTCGCGTGCAGCGCATCGTAACGACCCGCACTGCGGACTGGTCCGCAATCTCCGCCAGCTGATCGGGCTCGTGGCACTGACCCGAGGCATCTAGAGCCAGCTAAAGGCAGCGACGTCCTGCCGCCTAGTTATCGTCGATCACGAACAACCGTCGGTATTCCTTCAACGCATAGCGATCTGTCATGCCCGCGATGTAGTGAGCGATCAGCCGCGGCTGCATCGCCTCGCTCTTCGCCTGGTACGCCGGTGGTAGCAGGCGCGGGTCTTCAGTGAATGCATCAAAAAGGCCGGCTACGACGCGACGCGCCTTGTTCGCCATCCGCATCACGCGATAGTGACGATACAGATTCCTGAACAGGAACCGCTTGAGAGCGGCCGCCTGCGCAGCGACGGACTCGCTGTGCGCAACCAGCGGCGGCGCTGCCCGCACATCATCGAGCGAACCGGGCGAATGCTCAGCGAGATTGCGCGTCGTGGTGTCGATCAGGTCGACAATCAGTGTGTTGATGATGCGGCGAACCGTTTCGTGGACGAGCCGCCGGCCTTCGATATCCGGATACTCATCCCGCGCCGCTTCGTAGTGCGTTTGCCATAGCGCGACTTCAGCGAGCTGCGCGATCGTCAGCAGGCCGGAGCGCAGGCCATCGTCGACATCATGATTGTTGTACGCGATCTCGTCGGCCACGTTTGCAATCTGCGCTTCGAGCGACGGCTGATGCCCTTCGAGAAAACGTTCGCCGAGCGCGCCGAGCTTGCGCGCGTTCTCGCGCGAACAATGCTTCAGGATGCCTTCGCGTGTTTCAAAGCAGAGGTTGAGGCCATCGAAGGCGCCGTAGTGTTCTTCCAGGTCGTCGACGACAGCAAGGCTTTGCAGGTTGTGTTCGAAGCCGCCATGCTCGCGCATGCATTCGTTGAGCGCGTCCTGACCTGCGTGACCAAACGGCGTGTGCCCGAGGTCATGCGCCAGCGAAATGGCCTCGACCAGATCTTCGTTCACGCGCAGGTTGCGCGCGACCGAGCGCGCGATCTGCGCGACTTCAAGGCTGTGCGTGAGACGGGTGCGAAACAGGTCGCCTTCGTGGTTCACGAAAACCTGCGTCTTGTACTCGAGGCGGCGGAACGCAGTGGAATGAACGATCCGGTCGCGATCGCGCTGGAATTCGGTGCGCGCGCTGGGCGGAGGTTCAGGATGGCGACGTCCGCGTGACTGCGCCGAATGCGCCGCGTAGGGCGCAAGATGGCGTTCGAGCGCAGCGAGCGAGGGAATCGACGCCCCGTCCGCCGCCTGGGTGCCGCGGGGATGGGTCAGGCTATCGCTGCGCGTTTCGCTCACCGGTTTCTCCATGTCATGGACGACCGCGTTGCAAGCCCGCGCGGGCGGCGGTCAGACTGCCGCCGCGAGTGTTGCGCGGACGGTGTCGTCGGGTGCCTCGCTGATCAGCGTGTCGCCAAAACGCTTCAGCAGGATGAATTTGATCGCACCGGCTTGCGCTTTCTTGTCGACCTTCATCAGGTCGATGTAGCGCGAATCGCCGAGCGCCGGGGCGCGGGTCGGCAGGTGCGCAGCGACGATGACATCCACAAGACGTTTGCGCGCGGACGCGTCGAGATGGCCGAGGCGCACCGACAGATCCGCCGCCATCACCATGCCGCAGCCAACCGCTTCACCGTGCAGCCATTCGCCATAGCCAAGGCCCGCCTCGATTGCATGGCCGAACGTGTGACCAAAATTGAGGATCGCGCGCAGGCCACCTTCGCGCTCGTCGGCAGCCACCACGGATGCCTTGATTTCGCACGAACGTTTGACCGCCTCGGTGAGCGCCTGCGGTTCGCACCGGTTGAGCGCGTCGATGTTCGCTTCGATCCAGTCGAAGAACGCGGCGTCGGCAATCGCGCCCGTCTTGATGACCTCAGCGACACCGGCCGCCAGTTCGCGTGCCGGTAGCGTACGCAACGCGCCGATGTCCGCGATCACAGCCTGCGGCTGATAGAACGCGCCGATCATGTTCTTGCCGAGCGGATGATTGATGCCCGTCTTGCCGCCGACCGACGAATCAACCTGCGACAGCAACGTTGTCGGCACCTGAATGAACGGCACACCGCGCATGTAGCAGGCAGCGGCAAAACCCGTCATGTCGCCAATCACGCCGCCGCCAAGTGCGATCAGCGTCGTTTTGCGATCCGCGCGCGCGGTAAGCAGCGCGTCGAAAATCTGGTTGAGCGTTTCCCAGTTCTTGTGCGCTTCGCCGTCCGGCAGAACGACCGTCGAAACGTGTTTGCTGAGCGGCGCCAGTGCGCGGCGCAACACATCGCCGTAAAGCGGATCGACAGTGGTGTTGGTAACGATCGTGACGGACGCACCCGCGATATGCGGCGCGAAAAGCGCAGTCTGGCCGATCAGGTCGGCACCGATATGGATGGGATAGGCGCGGTCGCCCAGTTCAACGTTAACGGTAATCATGCTTGCCATTATGACGCAGGATGTCTGGCGACGCCGGCCATCTCGAGTTGCATCAGCACCATATTGACGAGCCCGTTGACCGATGGCCGCCCCGTTTCGATCACGAAATCGGCGCATTCGCGGTAAAGCGGATCGCGCACTGCATACAGCGCTTCCAGCCGCCCCTTCGGATCTTCGGTTTGCAAAAGCGGGCGATTCTTGTCGCGGCGGGTCCGCAGCCACAGATCGTGCGGATTGGCCCGCAGATAGACGACGAGGCCGCGACTGCTCAGCAGTTCCCGGTTTTCGGGGCGCAGAACCGCGCCGCCGCCCGTAGCCAGCACAATATTGTCACGGCCGGACAGTTCGGCGATGGTGTGCGCTTCGCGGTCGCGGAAACCCGCTTCACCTTCGAGTTCGAAGATGGTGGCGATGCGCGCGCCCGTGCGCGCCTCGATTTCGTGGTCCGAATCGAAGAACGGGCGGTCCAGCCGGCGCGCCACCGCCCGGCCCACGGTGGTTTTACCCGCCCCCATGAGCCCTACAAAAAATACATTGGCGTTTGCGTCCCGCGGTTGCAACGGTGTCCTCTGGCTATTCCGGTATGGTTCGTGCCGCAGCTTAAAGGCAAAGCGACTGCCTTGTCGAGCCTGCGGCCAGACGCTTCGGCAGACCTTCAATTTGTCTGCACAACGCGCGGCGTGATGAAAACGACCAGTTCGCTGCGCTGGTCGCGGTGCGCGGTATGGCGAAAAAGTGCGCCCAAAAGCGGTATTTTGCCCAGGAGCGGCACCCGCGTCACATCGTTGCGGTCGTCGGACGCGTAAATGCCGCCGATCGACACCGTCCCGCCGTCCTCCACTTCGACCCGCGTCTGCACGTGTTTAGTGTTGATCGCGGGACCTGCATCGGTTTGCTCGCCAACGCTGTCTTTCGCGACGTCGAGGTCCAGAATCACCCGGCCGTCGGGCGTAATCTGCGGTTCGACCTCCAGTTTGAGCGTCGCGCGGCGAAACTGCACGCCGGAGACGCCCTGCCCGACTTTAGCCTGATACGGCAACTCGGTTCCCTGTTCGACAACCGCCTTCATGCGGTCCGCCGTCACCACGCGGGGGCTCGAGACGATCTGCCCGCGCCCCTCAGCCTCGAGCGCACTCAACTCGATGTTCAGAAGGCGGGTAGCGTGAGCGGCGAACAACGTCAGTCCGGCGGTCGCCGCGTCAAAACCCGCAATCGGTCGCGCGGACAGGTCGTAGACGGCGCCCTCCTTGCCGCCGCTCAATCCACGCGAGGTGCCATCGGTATTGGTGGCGCTCATCGAGAGCCGCACGCCCAGATTGCGCGAAAAGCCCTGCTCGCCTTCGACGATGCGCGCCTCGATCAACACCTGCCGCGTCGGCCGGTCGAGCGACGCCAGCAGGTCGGCGATCTGCGCGAGGCGCCCCTCGATGTCGGTGACGAAAAGCAGATTCGTGCGTGGATCGGCCATCACCGCTCCGCGTTTGGACAGCACGCGCTGCGTGCCGGAAGCGGTCAAAAGCTTGCGGATGTCTTCGGCGTGCGCGTAGTGCAACTCGAACATGCGGCTCGCGAGCGGCTCCAGGTCCGCGGCTCTCGCGTGCGCTTCGAAGCGCTGCTTTTCGCGTGCGGCGAGATCGGCCAACGGCGCGACCCAGATCACGTTGCCGCGCCGCTCCATCGCGAGTCCGTTGACGTCGAGCAATGTATCGAACGCGGCGCGCCACGGCACCTTGTCGAGCCGCAGCGAAACGAAGCCCCGTACGCGCTCGCTCGCGACAATATTGAGCCCCGTGAACTGCGCAAACGCGTTCAGTACCGCGCCGAGTTCAGCGTGCTGGAAGTTGAGCGTGATCGGGCGAACGGCTTCTTCGGCGTCCCCCTGATAGGCGAGCGTCGGGCCGCTCATCCGCTGCTGCGGCGCGAGTGGGACCGGTGGCCCTTCCAGCGTTGCGTGAGAACTGGCTTCGACGGGCGACGATGTCGCAGCCGACGGCTGATTGCCCGTGGCTGCCGTTTCTTCCGATGCCTCGCCATTGGGCCCCTTTTCGTTCAACAGTGCCCCGGCTACGGACGCTTCTCCCGTATCCGCCAGTGACGGGTTTCCCGTCGCAGCCCCGTCGTCGGGCGGATTAACCATGTCAGCGTTCGCGCTGCGAGGCAAAGGGGGCAAGCCGTATGGCGTCAACGTGTCATCGATCGGCATGCGCTCTGGTAACGGCGGCAAAGACGCCTGCGCCAGCGTAGTACCGAGGCAAAGACACAGGCAGACGCAGCGAAGCACGCCGCGCACCGGCGTCCTCGCGATCATGACGCCACCTCGGCAAGCATCAGCGTGTGCGTGCGGTCGTTTCCCGTCAGCGAGATGCCCAGCGGATCGATACGTACCACACGCTCCGCGCCAAGGCGCTCGCCGACCGTCACAGCGGCAACGCCATCCGGCGTCTCGACCAGCGCAAGACCGCGCGAAGAATCGCGCAACAGGCCGACGAGGCGCAACGAAGCATCATCTGACAGGATCGGTGGATTCACAGGCGAAAAAGGGTCGAAGAGCAGGATGTCTTCGTCCTCGTCACGACTCGACGTCCCGGCAACCTGTGTCGACGCGGGATGCAATGCGGAAAAGGAGTCAAGCGTCGCGTTGATGGTCAGCATTCCGCCCTGCCGCCTGATCGTCACGTCGGCCGGAACGACAAGCGTGGGCAGGCTCGGCAAGCCACGGAGAAATCCCAGCCACTCCGCGAAATCAGCACGTGCCGTGAGACGGAGTGGTCGCATTGCGGTCGTCCCGGTTCCGCTCGCTGGCTGGGGCGCAAGCGTCAACAATTCGACCCCGTGATTGCCGGCTAGCTGCGATACGGCGTGCAGATCGTCCGCGGTTGTCCATTTCGTTACATCACGCAGCGCGGGCGCCTTCGCGGCTGCACCGCGCAACGCGGGCAATCGCGCGACGGCCTGACGGGCGTCGGCCAGATGTCGTCGCGCTTCCTCCAGTCGCGTGCGGCTCGCCTGCACGCCGCCCAGATCGGCCGCGAGCCATGCGTTGTCACCCGCGACGAAAACGGCGACCGCGATAACGGACGCGACAGCGAACCGACGCCGCACGCTCCATACTTCAGGCGGCAGGCGCGCGTGCCAGAGCAACGTCGCCACAACACCGCCTCCATCCATTCCGGCCATTCGGCCAGCAATCGCACCATTCATCTTTTACCTCGCCTGTTTGTTTGCCTGCGTTGAGCGCGTACCCGCCGGGACAGGCGGTCGTTTCGGCTCGTCCGAAGTTCCCGCCCAACGCAGGCGCGCAGCGAATTCCACCTGGCCGCGCGCGGGCGATGAGGCCGGCTGCGCAATGCCGGGCTGCGTGCGATGCAGTTCGCTCATCTCAACGTTCCCTGCACCCGGTACAGCGGCAAGCCGCTTGAGCCACGCAGCGGGCGCAACGTGATCGCCGGCCATCGCTCGAAATTCGGTTTCGTGCGGACGATGTCGCATTTCCTGCAAGACGACGCCACCACTGTCGGCCGCGTCGTCTTCGCTCAACGCTTCCATCAGAGCAAGCAGATGCGTGAGCGACGCGGATGAAACGCCTGCCTGCGCCGCGCGCGCCTCACGCTCTTTTGCATCGCGCAGAAGCGTCGCCTGTTCTGCAAGCGGCGCTGCAAACTGCGCCAGCGAATGTTCGATCGTCGCTCGCTCCGCTTCGAGCCGCGCCCCCTGAAATGCCTGCCAGCCCGCCAGTATCAACACAGCAATGCCACCGACGAAAGCCGCGCCGATCCATTCGAGGACACAGCGTTGTCTCGCGCGCCGCCTGTCGCGCTCGCGATACGGCAACAGATTGAAGCCACCTGGCTTCCCGCGTCGCGCGACGGGATGCCGCGTAACGAAGATCTGAAGAAAGCGCACGGACATCACTCCATGAGACCGCGCAATGCCAGACCGAATGCAACAGCAAGCGCGGGCTCACACAGCAGATCGTTCCGCAGCGGATGCCCTCCATCGCCGTGAAGTGCACATTCGAACGGCAGCACCAGGCAGCCCAGCAGATCACCGATATCAGCGGCCGTAAAACCCACGCTTTCGAGCAGCGCTACCTGACCGCACAGGATCACGCATCCCACGCCGTCGTCGGCCAGGTCGCGAAGTGCGTCGGCCAGATCGGCATGCTCGGGCGCCGGATAACGCATGTCCCCGACAACCACTTCGTCAGCGATGCGCCAGCCGTACACGCCGTCGTCGCCCACCCAGATCGCGGCATAAGGCTCGTGTACGTCGAGTTCGAGCGACGCCGCGTGTCGCATTGCGCGCAACGCAGCATGCGGCTCGCCATCGATCGCGGTGAGCGTGATGCCCGCCGCGGCCGCACACTCCATGCGCGCTTCAAGATGCGTCCTCGTCGTTGCCGCTATCGTCACGCAGCCGCTGCATCGCGGCGATTCCTCGATGAACCAGTCGACCGCGAGCGCATGCCGCTCGATGCCCGCCACGCGCTCCGCTTCGGCCATGACGGCCGGCTCGAGCGCGGCAAGCGCATGATCGCCAGCGATGGAACGACTGGTCGAAGCGAGTTGTGCCATCGGTATCGAAATCGTCATCGTGGCCGACGCAGGCATGGCCATTGCACAGCGGAGCACGTGCGTCCGGCACTCGCGAGGCAGTTGCGCGAAGAGCGCCCGCAGCGCTGAACCGACCGCGCCACGGTTGACGATCTCGGCGCCCGCCATCGCACCCGCGAACAACGGCTCGATCGCAACACATTCGAGCCGTACCGGGCCGCCGCTCCGGACCCGCTGGCTCAATGTGACGAGCCTGACTTCCTGCTGACCAATATCGATGCCGGCTGCGAAACGGCGTACCGCCGACATCAACGAATTTCTGAGCGCCATGACGCCTCCCTTCAGAACCGTGCGCCGAACCATTCGGACGCGACGACAGGAGGGATTCTGCTCAGCGACCAACGTGGGCGATATTCGGCCAGATGGCTAACGTGGCGTGGCGCGCCACCCGCTCGCAGGCAAAACGGCTAAAGTTAGATCATCCCCTGCGCGGCGCGCCGTCCGGACGTAAGCACGCCGAAAGCTGCCTGCCCGGGCGGCTATAATCGCGGGACTGTTTTCTGGTATTCATATGCAATCTTCGTCGCCTGTGTCCCCGCCACCCGTCCCGCCAAAGCGCAAACGTCCGCTGTGGCTCAAGATCTTCTTCGGCTTCGTGGGTCTCATCGTTGCGGGCATCGTCAGTGCCGGGCTCGTGCTGGGCTATGCGCTCGTCGTCGCGACGCCGAACCTGCCGTCGCTCGAAGCGCTGACCGACTACCGGCCGAAGGTGCCACTGCGCATCTATACGGCTGATCACGTGCTGATCGGTGAGTTCGGCGAGGAACGGCGCGACATCGTGCGCATTCAGGATGTGCCGGACAGTCTCAAGAAAGCGGTGCTCGCCATCGAGGACGCGCGCTTCTACGATCACGGCGGCGTCGATCTCGCCGGTATCGCGCGGGCCGGTTTCGTTGCGCTGTCGAATGGGCATGCCACGCAGGGCGCGAGCACGATCACGATGCAGGTTGCGCGCAATTTCTTTCTGTCGAGCGAGAAGACCTACACGCGCAAAATCTACGAGATACTGCTCGCGTACAAGATCGAGTCGAAGTTGTCGAAAGATCAGATTCTCGAGGTCTACATGAATCAGATCTATCTCGGTCAGCGCGCGTACGGCTTCGCGAGCGCCGCGCGTGTGTATTTCGGCAAGGACCTGAAAGACCTGTCGCTCGCTGAATCGGCGATGCTTGCCGGTCTGCCGAAAGCGCCGTCAGCGTACAACCCGGTCGTCAATCCGAAGCGCGCCAAGGTGCGCCAGGAATATATCCTCACGCGCATGCTCGAACTGCGCTACATCACGCAGGAGCAGTACGACCAGGCCGCGAGACAGCCGCTCATCGTGAAAGGCGCAGGCAAGGAATTCAGCGTGCATGCTGAATACGTCGCGGAAATGGTGCGGCAGATGATGTACGCGCAGTATCGCGAAGAAGCGTACACGCGCGGTTTCAATGTCGTCACGACGATCGATTCCGCAGATCAGGATGTCGCGTATCACGCGCTCCGGAAAGGTTTGATGGACTACGAACGGCGCCACGGTTATCGCGGGCCGGAAGCGTTCATCGAGTTGCCGTCCGACGCCGATGACCGCGAACAGGCCATCGACGACGCGTTGCTCGAACATCCGGACAACGGTGAGATCATCGCGGCTGTCGTCACGTCGGCGAGCCCGAAGCAGGTGCAGGCCACGTTCATCGACGGCAACTCGATCACGATTGAGGGCGACAACCTGCGTTTTGCGTCGTTTGCACTCGGCACGCGCGCGCAGCCGAACCAGCGCGTGCGGCCGGGCGCGATCATCCGCGTAGTCAGGAACGACGACGACGGCTGGTCGATCACGCAGTTGCCGCAGGTCGAAGGCGCGTTCGTCTCGCTGATTCCGCAGGATGGCGCGATCCGCGCGCTCGTCGGCGGCTTCGACTTCAACAAGAACAAGTTCAATCACGTCACCCAGGCGTGGCGTCAGCCGGGGTCGAGCTTCAAGCCGTTCATCTACTCGGCGTCGCTCGAAAAGGGACTGGGCCCGGCTACCGTCATCAACGACGCGCCGCTCTTCTTCAGCGCGGCCGAAACGGGCGGTCAGGCGTGGGAGCCGAAGAATTACGGCGGCGGCTTCGATGGCCCGATGACCATGCGCACTGCGTTGCAGAAGTCGAAGAACCTTGTGTCGATCCGCATCCTGAACAACATCGGCACGAAGTACGCGCAGCAGTACATCACGCGCTTTGGTTTCGACGCCGATCGACATCCGGCGTATCTGCCGATGGCGCTTGGCGCAGGGCTGGTTACACCGCTGCAGATGGCCGGTGGGTTCTCGGTGTTCGCAAACGGCGGGTATCGGATCAACCCGTATCTGATTGCTGAAGTCACCGATCAGCGTGGCATCGTCGTTGCACACGCCCAGCCGCTCGTTGCCGGACAGAGTGCGCCGCACGCCATCGAACCGCGTAATGCCTACGTGATGAACAGCCTGTTGCTGAGCGTCGCGCAGCGTGGCACCGGCGCGAAGTCGAACGTCCTGAAGCGCACCGATCTCGCCGGCAAGACAGGGACGACGAACGATTCACGCGATGCGTGGTTCGGCGGCTACCAGCACACGCTGACCGCAGTTGCATGGATCGGCTATGACAACCCGCGCAGTCTCGGTGACAAGGAAACGGGCGGCGGCCTCGCGTTGCCGGTGTGGATCGACTACATGGGCCGGGCGCTGAAGGGCGTGCCCGAGTACAAGATGCCGATGCCGGACGACGTCGTCTCCATCGGCGACGAACTGTACTTCGACGACTTCACGCCGGGGCACGGGTTTATTTCGACCGTTGGCGTCAGTCAGGCGACGCTCGATGAAGCAGGCGGCGCGTCGGGTGCCGCGCCTGAGCAGGTTGGCGAAAAGGAAAAGCAGGACATCATGAACCTGTTCAAGGGACACTAGCGCAGGCGCTTGCGCTGGCGACTTCGCGGCGCGTCCGCCGTCGCGACGTCTGGCCTGGTTCGAGAAGCCGCCAGCACCAGACGGTGCGGCGGCTTTTCTCATCTCACGGCAAACGCAAAACGGCGCACTCCAAACCCAACCGCCACCGTCAGCGCGCGAACACTCAAGGGTTAAACGTCACCGTCTCACCCGCCTGCTGCGTCGCATAGTCCGACAGCGCGGAGAAAAACTCGGTGCCATTGCGCGTATCGCGCCATGCGTTATCGGTGAAGCGGAAATGGAAACCGCCGGCTTTCGCGGCGATCCAGATTTCACGCATCGGCGGTTGAAGGTTCACGATGATCTTTGTTTTGTTCTCGAACTCGAGCGTCAAAACATTGCCACTTCGTTCGAATTCGATATCGGCATCGGTGTCGTCGACGGCACGCTCCACGGCGGCCAGAACGGCCTCGGCGCGGGTCAGGTATTCACTGTCGGACATGCTAAACTCCAGCGATTAATCATTCAGGGACAGTCATGCGAGTCGCATTCAGGATGAGCGCGGCGGCGCCCCGCGCGATTGTAGCGGCTTTGGCAATTTTCGCAGGCGCTACACTCGGCGGCTGCGGACAACGCGGCCCGCTCTACTTGCCTACGGTACCGCCATTGCCGGCAAAACCCAACGAGCAAACGCAACCGCCTTCGCCCGATGAAGTCCGTCCTGACGCAGAAACCGCATCGAGCGACATGCCGGCATCGACGGGCATAAGCGGCACAGTACCCGATACGTCGGGCAAGCCGCTTTCGCTGTCACCGGATAGCGAACTTCGCACGGCACCCAATGAGGGCGCGTCGCCCGCAACAACGCGTCCGGCTTCTGGCGCGTCCTCGGATCAATAAGACTTTCGCATGACTTCATCCGCCTTTACCTACGTCGACGGCGTACTCCACGCTGAAGGCGTGTCCGTCGTTTCGCTTGCCGAACAGTTCGGCACGCCGCTTTATGTCTATTCTCGCGCAGCGCTCACCGATGCGTGGCAAGCCTACGCCGGCGCATGCGCTGGACGTCGCGCGAAGGTTCACGTCGCGGTGAAGGCGAACAGCAATCTCGCCGTCCTCAACGTGTTCGCTCGCCTCGGCGCGGGCTTCGACATCGTGTCGGGCGGCGAACTCGCCCGCGTGCTCGCTGCAGGCGGCAAGGCGGAAAACGTCGTGTTCTCGGGCGTCGGCAAAAGCGCCGCTGAAATGCGCGAAGCGCTCGCGGCCGGCGTGAAATGCTTCAACGTCGAATCGATTCCCGAACTCGACCGTTTGAACGAAGTGGCCGGATCGATGGGCAAGAAGGCGCCGGTCTCGCTGCGCGTGAATCCGGACGTCGATGCGAAGACGCATCCGTACATTTCCACCGGTCTCAAGTCGAACAAGTTCGGCGTAGCTTTCGATGACGCGCGCGCCACGTATCGCGCCGCCGCTGCAATGCCGAACCTCGACGTCATCGGCATCGACTGCCACATCGGCTCGCAGATCACCGAAATCGCGCCGTATCTCGACGCGATCGACAAGCTCCTCGAACTCGTCGACCAGATCGAATCGGACGGCGTGAAAATCCGCCACATCGACGTGGGCGGCGGCCTTGGCATCACCTACGACGACGAGACGCCGCCGGACATTGGCGACTTCGTGCGCACGCTGCTCGATCGCATCGCGCAGCGCGGCCATGGTCATCGCGAAGTGTATTTCGAGCCGGGTCGGTCACTGGTCGGCAACGCGGGCGTGCTGCTCACGCGCGTTGAATTCCTGAAGCCGGGCGCGGAGAAGAATTTCGCGATCGTCGATGCTGCGATGAACGATCTGGCGCGCCCCGCGATGTACGAGGCGTTTCACCAGATCGATCCGGCCGTGAAGCGCAGTGGAGAGGTTCACTCGTATGACGTCGTCGGCCCGGTTTGCGAAAGCGGTGACTGGCTTGGCCGCGACAGGCAGCTTGCTGTCGAGCCTGGCGATCTGCTCGTGATCCGTTCGGCAGGCGCGTACGGTTTTGCGATGAGCTCGAACTACAACACGCGTCCGCGCGCCGCGGAAGTGATGGTCGACGGCGACAAGGTGCACGTCGCGCGAGCACGTGAAGAGGTGAAGCAGCTTTTCGCCGGCGAGTCCCTGCTGCCGGATTGAGAGCGACAGCGCGTCAGCGTTACCGCTGCACCTCGCGCTTCACCACGCGTCCACGCAGCCACACGAGCAGTCGCCAGCCCAGCAGCGCGATAACGATCGCGCCGTATAGCTTCGGCAGCACCAGGTCGTGTTTGCCTGCCTTCATCCACCAGAAGTGCAGGATCGCGAGCGCGGCAATTGCATAGATCGCGCGGTGCAATGCCTGCCAGCGACGCCCCAGCTTGCGCACCATCGCTTTCGGCGACGTGACCGCCAGCGGAATCAGCAGCACAAACGCAGCAAAGCCGACGGTGATAAACGGCCGCTTGCCGATGTCCTTCAGGATTTCAGCTACGTCGAACCACTTGTCGAACCAGATGTAGGTTGTGAAATGCAGCGTCGCGTAGAAGAACGCGAAAAGACCGAGCATGCGCCGAAAACGCAGCACGGGATTGATGCCGGTCAATCGACGCAGCGGCGTCACGGCCAGCGTGACGCAGAGAAACACGAGCGTCCACAGTCCCGTCGAACGCGTGATGAACTCGATCGGGTTGGCGCCGAGACGATCGGTCAATCCGAAAAACACGATGCGCGCGAGCGGATACCACGCCGCGACGAACACCGCGATCTTTGCGGGCACGATCCAGCGGTTGCCCGCAGCGTCGACGGGCCTGCGCGTCGAAGTCGAAGTCGAAGCCGGAACCCCGCCGCGTCGCGTCGAGGAACCAGAAACACCCTGTGTATCGGAAGCCATATCGTCGATGCTCAGAAGTTCTTCTTCAAGTCCATGCCCTGATACAGCGACGCAACCTGGTCCCCGTAACCGTTGAACATCAGCGTCTTGCGCTTTGGCTGGAAGAAACCGTCCTCGCCGATACGCCGCTCGGTCGCCTGACTCCAGCGCGGATGGTCGACGTTCGGATTCACGTTCGAATAGAAGCCGTATTCCGACGGTGCGTATGTGTTCCAGCTGGTCTTCGGCTGCTTGTCGACGAAGCGGATCTTCACCAGCGACTTCGCGCTCTTGAAACCGTATTTCCACGGCACGATGATGCGCACCGGCGCCCCATTCTGGTTCGGCAGCACTTCACCGTAGACGCCCATCGTCAGGAGCGTCAGCGGGTTCATCGCTTCGTCCATCCGCAGACCTTCGGAATACGGCCAATCGAGAATCGGCGTCGACAGACCCGGCATCTGCGACGGATCGGCCAGCGTGACGAACTCCACGTACTTCGCGTTGCCAGTGGGCTGCGCGCGTTTGATCAGCTCCGCGAGCGGCACGCCGATCCACGGAATCACCATCGACCAGCCTTCCACGCAGCGCAGCCGGTACACGCGCTCTTCGAGCGGCGCGAGCTTCAGCAATTCGTCGATATCGTAGACCTTCGCGTTCTTCACCTCGCCCTCGACGCTCACGCGCCACGGACGCGGCCGCAGCGTGCCCGCGTTGCGCGCAGGATCGTCCTTGTCGGTGCCGAATTCGTAGAAGTTGTTGTAGGTCGTCATGTCCTTGAACGGCGTGACCTTGTCGGCGGCGACGAACTTCGCGTTCGTCGTCGCGGCGAGCTTCTGCGCCTTGTTGTCGGGCGCCGCGAACGCTGCAAGCGCTTCGCCATTGACGCCGATCAGGCTGCCCATCGCCGCAGCCCCGGCCGCCTGCAACACGCGCCGCCGGTTCTCGAATATCGGACGCGGCGTGATTTCGCTGCGCGGGATATCGTCACCGCCGAGCTGAATCCTGTCGCTTCGCTTGACCCACATGTGCTGCTCCTCGATGGCCGTCCGGGCCACGTTGATGATCGTTCGACCTTGCCTGCCTATGTCCTGCTCTGACAAACAGTCTGGATTCGCGAAAATTCCGCATCGCCATAAAAAAACCGCCGGTGCGAAGCACCCGGCGGTTATCAGTCGGCGGAAAGCGGCGAATCTTACAGCTTTCCGTAACTATGCAGCCCCGACAGGAACATGTTCACGCCGAGGAAGGCGAAAGTCGTGACGAGCAGGCCAGTCAGCGCCCACCAGGCGGCAATATGGCCGCGCAGGCCCTTCATCAGCCGCATGTGCAGCCATGCCGCGTAGTTCAGCCAGACGATCAGCGCCCACGTTTCCTTCGGGTCCCAGCTCCAGTAGCCGCCCCACGCTTCGGCGGCCCACAGCGCACCGAGAATCGTCGCGATCGTGAAGAACGCAAAACCGACGGCGATCGACTTGTACATCACGTCGTCGAGCACGTCGAGCGTCGGCAGGCGGTCCACCAGCACGCCGTGCTCCTTCATCAGATACGCCACACCGACCATCGCCGACAGCGCGAAGCTGCCGTAACCGATGAAGTTCGCCGGCACGTGAATCTTCATCCACCAGCTTTGCAGCGCAGGGACGAGCGGCTGGATCTGCTGCGCATCGCGGGCGATCGAGTACCACATCAGGAAACCGACGGCCGCGCTGATCACGAGCAGCACGAACGCGCCGAGCGCGCGCGTGTTGTAGTGCCTTTCGTAATACAGATAGAAGAGCGCCGTGATCAGGCTGAACAGCACGAACACTTCGTACAGGTTCGAGACAGGGATATGGCCGACGTCCGCGCCGATCAGGTACGACTCGTACCAGCGCACCATCAGCCCGACGAAGCCCATCAGCACCGCGGCCCACGTCATCTTCGAACCGATCGCGGCGCCCGTCGGCGAACGCGACAGCAGGCCGATCCAGTAGAACACCGTGGCGAGCACGAAGAGCGCGCTCATCCACAGAATGGCCGACTGGCTCGACAGGAAATACTTGAGGAAGAACGCGCTATCGGCGCGCGCCAGATCGCCGTGATAGAGCTGGATCGAGAACAGCGACAGCGCCGCGATGCCCGCGATCAGCAGCCGCGCCGGTTTCCAGCGCCAGCCGAGCACGACGAAAACCGGCACCGCGCACACCAGCACCAGTTTGTCGTAGTAATTCATGAAGGGGGAATAGCGCGACAGCGCGAAACCCGCGCCGGCGACCATCGCCAGCGCAAACAGCCAGTCGGTGATGCCGAGGCGCTTCAGGAACGGGCGTTCGTCGAACAGCGCGACGTGAGACGCCTGATCGACGGGCGCATTCTTGTGCGAGGGGGAAGAGGAAACCTGAGACAAGTCCATGATCTTACCGGGTCGAATCTTGTGAGCCTGCCGACTTCTGCGCGCCGGATGTGCCCGCGGCGTCGGATGCATCGGTGGGTTTGACGCTCAGTGCGGCGCCGACAGAATCGCGCGTCTGGGCAAATTCTTTCTCGAAATCGAGAGTTTTGCGAGCGCTCGACATCGCCATCACGACATTCACACCGTGATCACTATCTTTGAGCCAGAACCACAGGCGCCGTTCGCGAACGTAGAACATCGAGAAGATGCCCAATACGAGGAGCAGGCTGCCAAGATACACGACTTTTTTGCCTGGCGCGCGCGTGAGCTGGAATACCGAAGCCTGAACCTGCTTGAACGAATCAAGCTGCAGATAGACCGGCGATCCGTACAGAAAGCTGTCCGAAAGCGCATTGATCGCGCTTTGCACAAAACGGCTGGTATCGGCATCCGCCTTCACGTCGGCCTCGCCAGCCTGCTCGCGGGACAGTTGCCACACGTCCCACATCGAGCCTTCCAGCATGCGCAGGAGCAGGCCAGCAGCCTTTTCCTGCTCGCCCTTCGGCACGGAGTGGTCGATAAAGCCGGCGATCGCCTGGAAGCCGCCGATGACCTGGCCGTTCGGCGCCTTGCCACCCGAATCGTCCGCGCCAGCAAAGAGGGTCAGGACGCGCGACGCGCTTTCTTCCAGATGCTGCTGCAGTTCCTGGTTCGAGCCCGGCACCGAGCGCAATGCAAAGCGATGCGCGGCTTCGGCACGCAGCGCCGGGTTTTCGAGCGCCGCGCGCAGATTCATCCATTCCTTGACCGTGCCGCCGGCGTCGGCGGGAATGCGCAGGTAGCGGAACGGATCATCGGGATTCAGACGCATGCCGGCGAGGAACATGCGCTCGCCGCTCACATCGACGGGCAGCATATAGTTGTTGTACTCGCGCGCCTGGCCGTCCTTGCCGCGCACCTTGTACTGCACCGACGGGCCGACGTTGCGCAGATCAACCGGCTTCGACGTCTTCGCGCCGGAGCCGAGGCGCTCGTCGAACGCTTCCTTCAGCGAGCGATGGGCGGCCACGCCGCGTGCATCGTTCGCGCCGCTGCCGTTCGACGTGTTCTCGACGTTGATCGCGCGGAAATCGGTGAACTCGACGGTCTGGCCGTCGGCGCCGGGGATCGTTGCCGTCAGCGGCGCCGTGCCGCCGATCGGGCCGCCGAACGGCACGGTCTTCATGGTGTCGCCCGTCATTGGATACGCGGTCATCTGCATCTGCGAGCCGCCGTCCTGGAAGCTCGATTGATAGATTGACACGCCGTCGTACTCAAACGGCTTGTTCACCTCGACGCGCGCGGGCACGCGTGCGCCCGTCTTGTGATCGATCACGACAATATCGCTCGCGAACAGCTTCGGCATGCCGGTCGAGTAATAGTCGACGATGAATTTGTTCAGCTCGATCGAGAACGGCAGATCCTGAATGAGGGATCCGTCCTGCTGGTTCAGGATCGCGGTCGACACGTGCTGACCTTCCGGCACCCACGCGTAGCCGCGGAACGTCGGATTCGTCTGCGACAGGCGATGCTCAGCAGGGATGTCGTTGATGACCGTGTTGCTGCGGATCGGCGTCTTGTCGAAGAGCCACATCTGCAGCTTGATCGGCAGATTGCTGTCGAGCAGGCCGCCGATACAGATCACGACAATCGCGACGTGCGCGAAGATGTAGCCAAGCTTCGTCATCGCGCCGCGTTTGGCGGCAATCAGCGTCGCGCCTTCGGTTTCGCGTACGACGAATTTGTAGCCCATCTTGCCGGACAGTTTCGCAAGCAGCGTGGTCGTCTGCGCGCGCGTGCCGTGCACCGCGAACTCGCCTTTGTGATGGAAGGCGCGCAGGCTGCCTTCACGGACCTTGACCTTCCAGCTCTTCATGTCGGCGATCATCTTCGGCGCGTTGCGGATCACGCACAGCGACACCGACACGATGAGAAAACCGAGGATCAGCATGAACCACCACGCGCTGTACACGTTGTACAGGCTCAGCGAGCGGAAGATGTCCGCCCAGAACGGGCCGAACTGATTGACGTAATTGGGATACGGATCGTCCTGCGTGAGCACGGTACCGATGATGCTCGCGATCGACAGGATCACGAGCAGTGCGATCGCAAAGCGCATCGAACTCAGCAACTCGACCGCGCGACGCATCGCGCGTTGACCCGACTTCAACTCCAGACCCGACGTGGTAACGCTCATTCATACTCCGACTGAACAGCAAAAAAGGGTGAAGGGCTATCGTCTGCTGACGACGCCCCCACCCTTTTCTTGTTTTTCCGGCCTCGACGGGCCGGTTGTACCTGCGTGCGAACCGCTTAATGCAGGCCCGCGATGTAATCGGCTACTGCCTTGATCTCGCTATCCGACAAACGGTTTGCAATGGTATGCATCGCTTCGTTGTTGTTGCGAGCGCCCGGCCCCTGCGTGAACGCGGTCAACTGCGTCACCGTGTAATCCGCCCACTGCCCCGACAGACGCGGATACTGCGACGGAATGCCCTGGCCGGTCGGGCCATGACAGCTCGCGCACGCCGGAATGCCCTTGTCGGTAATCCCGCCGCGATAGATCTTCTGCCCGAGCGGCACCGTGTTCTTGTTATGCGCGTAGCCGGGCTTTGGCACCTGGGTCGCGAAATACGCGGCTACGTTGATCATGTCCTGATCGGATAGTGCGGCAACCATGCCCGCCATGATCGCATTGTTACGCGCCGGCTGCTTTGCGCCGGGCTGCGTCTTGAAATCCATGAGCTGCTTGACGAGGTACTCGGGGTGTTGACCCGAGAGCTTCGGATACGCGCCGCCGGCACTGTTGCCGTCTGCACCGTGGCACGAAGCGCAAACCTGCGCCGCGATTGCCTGACCCCGATTCACGTCCGGCTTTGCCGGATCTGCTGCTCTTGCCTCGACGACCCAACCTGAAAGACCTGCCGCAACTTGAAGCACCATCAGAGACTTGAACAGTCGATTCATTCGCACACCCTGTTTCGTCTTGTGGGAATTAGAGGTTTTGCAAAATACGACGGTGATGCTTTTACTGCGATTCTTTACTGTCGAGGCCATTGCCCGCGGTTCCCCGCAAGGCACGCTCCTTGCCTCGCCGGTCTTCAGTAAACCGCCGTATTGTACAATAACTCGCTAATCGCGAAGACGCCAGTCGGGCTTGTCCCGTCCCCACTCCGGGTCACAGGGCGTCTCACATCCTGGTTCCCTCATGTCCTTCCTGCTCCACCAAGCCCGCTTTTTCACGACGGTCAATCACCTGCGTGATCTGCCGGCCACGTCTCAGCCCGAAGTCGCCTTTGCCGGGCGCTCCAATGCCGGGAAGTCGACCGCCATCAACCTGCTCTGCAACCAGAAGCGGCTGGCCTTCGCCAGCAAGACGCCCGGACGCACGCAGCACATCAACTATTTCTCGGTCGGCCCGGCGGACGAGCCCGTCGCGCATCTCGTCGACCTTCCGGGTTATGGCTACGCAGAAGTGCCCGGCGCCGCGAAGGCGCACTGGGAGGCGCTGCTGTCGTCGTACCTGCAGTCACGCGCGCAGTTGCGCGGCATGATCCTGATGATGGATTCGCGCCGTCCGTTGACTGAACTCGATCGAAGGATGATCGAATGGTTCGCGCCGACCGGCAAACCGATCCACACGCTACTGACGAAGTGCGACAAATTGACGCGGCAGGAAAGCGTGAACGCGCTGCGTTCGACGCAGAAGGGTCTGGCTGAGTATCGCGCGGCGGGCTATCAGGGCGAATTGACTGTACAGCTGTTTTCGGCGCTCAAGCGCGTCGGGCTGGACGAGGCGCACGCACTCCTCGAAAGCTGGCTGGTGCCCACTCCGACCGAAGGTGAAGCCCCGGCGGCATAGGCTGCGCGGCATCTACCCCGCACGCCTTTCGGCCGCCCATAAAAAAACCCGCCGCTAGAAACGGCGGGTCAAACAGCCTAATCGAAAAACGACAGGCACCCGCTCAGGGAGGAGAAGCGGGGAGGTCAGCGCATGGCGCCTTGCTCGATCGGTATGATATACCATTGTCTCAAAAAGGTTTGGCAAGGCGGAGGGGCAGAAATTTTCGACATTCTCCACGCACAATACTGACATGAGCTTTTATCCGCATCACCGTCCGCGCCGCATGCGCCGTGACGACTTCTCGCGCCGCCTGATGCGCGAAAACATTCTCACCACCAACGACCTGATCTACCCGGTGTTCGTCGTCGAAGGCACGAACGTGCGGCAAGCCGTGTCGTCGATGCCAGCCGTCGAGCGCGTCTCGGTGGATCTGCTGATGGGCGTCGCTGAACAGTGCGTCGAGCTCGGCGTGCCGGTGATTTCGTTGTTCCCGGCGATCGAGCCGTCATTGAAGACACCCGACGGCGGTGAGGCCACGAATCCTGCTGGCCTGATTCCGCGCGCGGTCCGCGAGCTGAAGAAGCATTTCCCCGATCTCGGCGTGTTGACCGACGTCGCGCTGGATCCGTACACGAGTCACGGCCAGGACGGCGTACTCGACGAAGCGGGCTACGTGATCAACGATCAGACCGTCGAGATTCTGCTTGAACAGGCGCGTGCGCAGGCTGAGGCTGGCGTCGACATCGTCGCGCCTTCGGACATGATGGATGGCCGCATCGGCGCGATCCGTGAAATGCTCGAAAGCGAGGACTACATTCACACGCGGATCATGGCGTATGCCGCCAAGTTCGCATCGGCGTTCTATGGCCCGTTCCGCGATGCTGTCGGTTCAGCGACGAATCTCGGCAAGAGCAACAAGATGACGTATCAGATGGACCCGGCCAACTCCGATGAGGCCCTGCGCGAAGTGCGCATGGATATCGAGGAAGGCGCGGACATGGTGATGGTCAAGCCGGGTATGCCGTATCTCGATATTGTGCGTCGTGTGAAGGACGAGTTCCGGTTCCCGACGTACGTCTACCAGGTGAGCGGTGAGTACGCGATGCTGAAAGCAGCGGCGCAGAACGGCTGGCTGGACCACGACAAGGCGATGATGGAGTCGCTGCTGGCGTTCAAGCGCGCCGGCGCAGATGGCGTGCTGACGTACTTTGCGCTCGACGCCGCGCGGATCCTGCGGTCGCAGAAGTAAGCTGGAGGCGGGGCCGGCCCAGCTTTCGCACAAACGCATGTACCGATGCGATGCCAATGCAGCCCCGCATCGCGTCTACGCGCTATGACTTCGTCGGCGCAGCGCGTTCGAGACTGCGCAGAAACACATCCGCCGACTCGTAGCCGACGACCCGCAACACTTCGTTGCCGCCACGATCGAAGAAGATGATGCCTGGCGGGCCGAACAGTTTGAAGCGCTTGAGCAGCGTCTGATCGTCGGGACTGTTTGCGGTGACGTCGGCGCGCAGCAAATTCAGCTGCTGCAGCCTGGCGTGTACGCGCGGGTCGCTGAAGGTGAACTTTTCCATCTCCTTGCAACTGACGCACCAGTCAGCGTAGAAATCGAGCATCGCCGGTTGTGCGGCAGTCTTGACGGCCTGATCCAGTTGACCCGAAGAGCGTACCGGCGCGAACGCGAGTTCGCCCGCCTTGGGACTCACAGCGCCCGCCGACGCGCCGCCGCGAGCAGCCAGCACCGCTAGCGGACGCAGTGGATCGGTCGATCCGGCTGCAAGGCCGACCAGCAGTACGGCGGCCCAGATCGTCAAGGCCGCGCCGACGCCGCGGCCAAGCCGGCGCCACACCGAACTCCCGCCCGTGGTCGGCGTGAAAAGCCCAAGCCCGGCGGATGCGATTAACAGCCAGAGCGCGCTCAACAGCATCTGAGCGCTGGCTCCCAGCACCGGCCAGACGATCCACAGAGCAGCCGCGAGCAATACGACCCCGAAAAACACCTTGACGCCGTCCATCCACAGGCCGGCACGCGGCAGCAGCGTCCCGGCGCCGAGACCGATGATCAGTAACGGCACGCCGAGGCCGATTCCCATCGAAAACAGCGCGGCGCCCCCGAGCAACGCGTTCCCTGTGTGCGCAATAAACGCGAGAACGGCGAAGAGCGGCGCCGTCATGCACGCGCCGACGACAAGTGCCGACAGCGCGCCCATGCCCGCCACGGCCGCGAATTTGCCGCCTGAGTGGCCTTGCGACACGCGCGAAGCGCCGTCCTGCCAACGCTGGGGCAGCGCGATATCGAAACCGGCGATCAACGTCAGCGCGAAGACCGTCAGCAGCACACCGAAAGCGCCCAGTACCCACGGATTCTGCAACCATGCACCGAGGCTCTGCCCGACAAGCGCGGCTGCGATGCCCAGCGCCGTATAGACAAGGGCCATTCCGATCACATAAGCCAGCGACAGTGAAAAGCCGCGTGCCCGCGTCACCCGCGCGCCTTCGCCGATGATGATCGCCGACAGGATCGGGATCATCGGATACGAACACGGCAAAAGACTCAGCACGACACCCGCGACGAAATACAGCCCGACGATCGCGAGAAAACCGCCGCCCTGCAGCAGCGACTCGGCATAATCGGCGCTGGTCGCGCGCTCGTACCAGGACGCGTTGGTCGTTGCTTGAGCCTGTTGCGAGGACAAGGACGCCCCCGGAGCCGCAGCAACGGTGGCCACTGTGCCCGAAGTTGCCGCCTGCAACGCCGCGCCCTTCACGTGATAGGCGCGCTCCATCGGCGGATAGCAGATGCCTGCGTCGGCGCAGCCCTGCGACGTGACCGCGACATCAAACGCGCCCGACACGGATTTGACCGGAATGCGGATCGTCAGGTCGCCCCGGTACGTCTCGACGTTCTTTTGAAAGGTCTCATCGAATTTGACGTGCCCGGCCGGCAGGACGGGCTCGCCGAGGCTGACCGAGCCATTGCGCGTCGCGAACGCAAAGCGTTCTCGGTACATGTAATAGCCGTCGGCGATCTTGTAGTGCACGTCGACTTCGCCCGGTTGCTCCGTGGCGCTGAACCTGAAGGCAACATCAGGATCGAGAAAATCGTCCGCGGCTGCGGCGAGGCCGGCAAACGGCATCGCCAGCAGAAAGAGCAACGACAGTGCGACAGCGTGCAGCACATCGTGCACGCGTCGATTGGAGCGGTTAAACATGGAGAGTGCGTTGAGTTTCAGCGTTGATCCATTGGCCGTAAGCCACCGAAGCAGTGGCCTGCCATGAGAGGATTTCAGGTGTGTCGTACGGATGGTGAGTCTGAATATACTGTTCGAGCTCCAGAGCTCGCGCGGCGCTCGTCTTGAACAGCAACTGGATTTCGTCGGCGGATTCGATCTTGTTGTGCCAGTGATAACTGGAATGAACCGCGCCGAGTTGCGTCACGCATGCGGCGAGCCGCGCGTTGAGCGCGCCCGACGCCAGCTTTCTCGCCGAATCCAGGTCCGGCGCAGTCGTCAGCATCAAGGTCACCGCTACACTCACAACTCGCTCCACCCGACAGGTAATCCGCTCACGCTATCGTATCACCAGGACCCATAACGCCGCTTGTCGTCCCCATCGCGACATTCGGCCCGGAAAACAAAAATGTATGGTCAGCCTTAGTTTTGCAACCTCAATGTGTGACCTAAGATAGAAGGGCCTGCGCAAATGTATCCGGGCTCGAAATGGGCGCG